>JBBDYI010000181.1:0-3647 GCA_040901705.1 Pirellulales bacterium
TGAAGTCGCTGCTGGCGGCCTCGGCCGACGACCTCGAAAAACTGGCCGAAACCTGGGATACAAGCGCCTACCGATTCGACACCACCACCGCGCCGCTTACGATCGAGAGCGGCAAAATCGATCTGCCGCCCACACCGGCCGGCGAGCAGACCGCGCTCGGAGCCGCGATCGGCGACGTGCTCGATCGCCACGCCAGCGGCCGCGTGCTGGGCGTGCTTTTGCTGAGCGACGGCGCCCAGCGGGCCGTTGCACCGAACGACTTGCCGCCCCAGGTCGCCGCGCGGCGGATGGCGGCCGAGAACATTCCGCTCTACACCTTCACCTTCGGCAAATCGGGCGGCAGCGACCGCGCCGACCTGGCGATCGACGACCTCCTCACCAACGAATCGATCTTCGCCGAAGCCCCCACCGAAGTCCGCGGCCAACTCTCGTCGCCAGGTTTCGCCAACCAGCGCGTCGCCGTGCAGCTCCTTTGGGAGAACGCCGACCGAAAAATGGAAGTCGTCGACACCGTGCAGATCGACACCCAGAACGGCAAGCAATCGCTGCCGATTCTGCTGCGGCACACGCCGCAAACGCCCGGCGAGTACAAGGTGACGCTCCGCGTCGACCCGCGCGAAGGCGAGCTGGTGACCACGAACAACGAAGCGAGCACGTTCGTCACCGTCCGCAAGGGCGGGGTAAACGTGCTCTATCTCGTCGGCGCCAAGCGGATCGGCGGCGGGCCTGGCCCGGAGCAACGATTTGTGCGGGCCGCGCTTGCCCAGTCGCCTGACATTGTCGTCGAGCGGCGTTTGCTCAATTACCAGCCGGCCGAAGTCGACCTCCGCGAAGTGTTTCAAAAGGGCGACGTCGACGTAGTAATTCTCGACGACGTCGACGCCCGGGCGCTGTCGCTTTCGAGTTGGCAGGCGCTCGCCGAATTGGTCCGAGGCGGGGCGGGCTTGATGATGACCGGCGGCTACCACAGTTTTGGCCCCGGCGGCTTCCGCGAGACGCCGCTCGCCGACGTGCTGCCGATCGACATCGGCCCGGCGCAGCGCCAGAGCTTTGACGAACCGCTTCGCACCGACGTCCAGCTCCGCGGTCCGGTCCGCATGCGGCCCGCCGCACCGCTCGGTGTGCGTCACCCGATCATGCAACTGAGCGACGTAGGACGGACAATCCTGTCCGTCGATGAATCTGGCTCGAGCGCGACGGACAGGATTGTCCATCCTACGGATAGCGCCGCCGTGTGGAACGAACTGCCGCCGCTCGATGGCGCCAATCTCTTCGACCGTCGCGATCTCAAGCCGAACGCCGCCGTGCTCGCCGAAGCGGACGACTCCCGCCGGCACCCGCTGCTGGTGGCCGGTCAGCCGGGCGACGGCCGCGTGCTCGCGTTTGCTGGCGATTCGACCTGGCGCTGGCAGATGCAGGGCCTCGGCGACGCCCATCGCCGCTTCTGGCGACAAGCCGTGCTGTGGCTTGCCAAGAAAGACGAGCAAACCGAAGGCCAGGTCTGGATCAAGCTCGCCGGTCGCCGCGTGATGCGCGGCACGCGCGTCGACTTCACGCTCGGCGCCGAGAACTCGCGCGGTGAACCGGTCCTCGCGGCGCGGCCGACCGTCACGCTCGAAACGCCGGATGGTCGCACCGTCGACGTCCGACCCACCAAGAGCGGCGACCACTGGTCGGCAATCTTCCGCGAGACTGACAAACCGGGCGACTACCGAATTCGCGTTACCGCCAACGACGGCGCTCAACAACTCGGCACCGCCGAAGCCCGCTTCCTGGTCCCCGATCAAGACGTCGAGCTCGACCGTCCCGCCGCCGAGCCGAGCCTGATGGCCCAACTTGCCGAAATGACCGCCGCCGCCGGCGGCAAAGCGCTCGCCCCCGAAGAACTGCCGACGCTGCTCGCGACCCTTGCCGCCGAACCGCCCAAGCTCCTCGAAGAAGTCGTCGCCAAAGTCACCTACTGGGACACCTGGCCTTTCTTCCTCGCCTTCGTCACACTCTTGGGCACCGAGTGGTATCTGCGAAAACGGTGGGGGCTGGTTTAGACGGCCCAAGTCCAGTGCCGGTCGGACGTCATCCGCACCGTGTCGCCAGCGAATCCCAAATCTTCCACCAGCGATCGAATCTCGTCGAGCGTTAGTGCAGCTCGAAGCGAATCGGAAAACAGCTTGGCTTGATACGGCGTCGCATCGCCGGCGTACATTGCCACGATGCGCGCGAGCTCATTTTTGTTCCCAGGGCGGCACAAATCTCGATGAAATTCGAGGCCACCATTTTCCGCCACGCGGACCGCTTCCGCCAGCCCGCCCGCCGGCTCGGCGATGTGATGCACGATGCTGTTGCTGATCACGACTGGAAACGATGCCGACGGAAACGGCAATCGCTTCGCGTCGGCAAGCACCAGCTCAATCCGATCGGCCAACCCAGCCGCCGCCACATTCTTTTGCGCGACCGCCAGCATGCTCGCCGCCGCGTCGACCGCCACCACGCGAACCGTCGGATCGCGGCGGCACAACTTGATCGGAATCTGTGCCGTCCCCGCACCCAGGTCGAGAATCGAGAGCGATTCGGTATCAATACGGACTGGTCGCTTCAGCGACCAGTTCACAACGGCCTCAAGCAAATCGGCGACAAACGCCTCATTCACCGCCGCATGATCCATCGCGTCGTACTCACGCGCGTCCTGGTCGCTATCCATCACCTCGGGTTCGAGAATTCGTTCAATCATTTTTTGACAGGATAACAGGATCGGCAGGATTTACAGGATCATGAACCGATGGGGATTCTCCGACTTCCATCCTGTCGATCCTCAAAAAATCCTGCGATCCTGTCAAATCTTTTAAGGCTTCACCACGATCTTTCCCGCCAGCGTCCCACTCTTGCCGACCGTGCTCTCTTCCTGCAGCCGGTGGGCGGCGGCGGTTTCGGCGAGCGGCAGCACGCGGTCGATGCAGGGCTTGATCTTGCCGGCGGCGAGATCGCGATTGATTTCCTCGGCCGCCGCTCGCAGCTCGGCCGTCGTGGCGTTGAACATCGCGAAGCCATACAGCCGGCAGCCTTTCACGTAGAATGGTCCGACGGGGAAGGGCGGCCGGGCGTCGCGGCCGGCCATGAGGATCATCCGCCCGCGAGGTGCGAGCAGGCTCACCGTGCGATCGAAATCCGGCTCGCGGAGCGTCTCCCACCAAACGTTAATCCCGTCGGGTGCAAATTCCTTTACGCGAGCCGGCACATCCTCCGTCTTGTAATTGATGGCCAGGTCCGCGCCGAATTCACGCGCTTTTACCAACTTCTCTTCGCTCCCGGCCGTGGTGACGACGCGCGCGCCAATCGCCTTGGCCAACTGCACGACCATCGAGCCGACGCCGCCGGTGCCGCCGTTGACGAACAGCGTTTCACCCGCTTTCAATTCCGAGTCGCGTTCGAGCCCCAGGTGTGCGGTGAGCGACACGAGCGCACAAGCCGCCGCTGTCTCGTCGCTCACGCCATACGGAATCGCGTACAGAAAACTCTCGTCCACCGCCGCGTATTCGGCAAACGTCCCCTGCCGACCCAAGACACCCTGACACGAAGCCCACACCCGGTCGCCCGCTTTGAATCGCTTCGCCTCCGGCCCCATCGCCTCGGCGACGCCCGCCAGGTCGCAG
>JBBDYI010000182.1:0-3621 GCA_040901705.1 Pirellulales bacterium
GCCGAACTCGAAGCACGCTACGCCGACTCATCCTAGCCCAAAAGCGGGCCGTTGAAAAAAAATCGCGAGCGGCCGATCATTGGCGATCGGCGGCCGCCGTCGAAGCTGGGAGACATTCAGCCGGACCACTGGCTGGCCGAATAAGGTCGAGCGCGATCTCTTTTCTGACTTGGAGGACGATTAAGGTCCAAGCGTTACGGCCCGCGGGTCGAAGGCGCGGACGTGCATCCCAATCCCACGCCGCGTCCCGCCGATCAACCCTCTCTCTACGGCCACGTGTGGGTGACGATCTGGCTCGCGCTGCGACATCCGCTGTTCGGTGCGGTGGCGTTGCCGCTGCGAGCGAGCGCCCCGCGAACAACGCGGCTTCGCTGGCCGGCTTTTAAGGCGACGGCAGCAGTTCCGAGAGTTCTTGCATGGCGGCCAGGTCGCCGTGGCGGTGCATGTGGAAGAAGACTGCTTGCAGATTGCGGAGGATGCGGGCGATCCATTGGCGGTTGGACGCTTCGGACAGGACGTTTTCGCCGGCCGGAATCTTTTGGCCGACCGTTTCTTCGATGCGTGCTTCGGCTTCGCCCGCCGTAAGCGTGCGGCCGCGGCAAAAGGGATCGACGAGCATCCGCGAGCCGTTGACGTGTACGGCGACCATGAAGTTGCCCGGCGCGTTGATGCCCGTAACGCGGAGTCCGACCCGTTCGGCGACGGCCTTGTAGACCAGCGAGAGCGTGATGGGCAGGCCGCGCTTGGTGAGAATGATTTCGGGGACGTAGCTGTTCGTGGTGCTGTAGAAATCTTCGGTGTTGCCGGCGAGATCGAATTCGGTGAAGAGGATTTCGTGCAGGTGGGCGACGAGGGCTTGCGGCGATTCGCTTTTGACCCGCGAGCGGACTTCGTCGGCGAGCGAGGCGATCACGTCGAACACCAGGCCGGGGTTGACGTCGTCAAGCTCGTGCATCGAGACGGCAATGGCGGCGGCGAGCAGGCCGTCGGTCGAGTCCAAATGGGGAACGGCGTGCTCGAAGGCGTGATAGGCTGCGGGGCGGCAGTAGAATGGCGGTGTGGCGAGCATCGGTTTTAACGAGGGGCGTGAGTTCCCCCATCCGAGGCGACATCGAGCATGGTGCGATTCCTTGTTGCCCGCGCGAGGATCCCGCCTCGCGTCCCGTTGCCCTCCGCTGCCGCGGGCGGCGCTGGTTCCCTTTTCGCGGCTGCTTGGCCGAATCGTAATGTAGCGAAGCGGTGGCGGGGCCGCCAGGGCCGGCAACGGCGATCGGACGCCCGCGGCACGTCGCAACCAATGCGTATGTATACAGTTACGTCGACTTGGCCCCGACGGTCGATTGGCATAGCTGGTGCCGCGAGGAAGGCTCGATTCGTGTATATACCGCTGAAGCGGACGCCCGTCGGTGGCCGGGGCGTTATGGTAAATTCAGCGGATTACGCCAACTCTTCGGATGTGACCTGTGGCTGCAACGCGATTTGTCGCCGATGAGATTGCCGATGAGATTGCCACGCCGGCCAGTCGGCAGACGCGGTCGATCCCCGTGGCTGCGTCGCACGTGGCGCGGTGGTTGTCGTGGGCGGAATTGGCCGTCTTGATGCCGTCGCGACTGGTTGCCGCCGTCGGTTGGTTTGCGATTCCGCTGTTGGTGCTGGCGATCGTGCCGATCGCGCTGCTTGGCTTGCTGATGCTCGTGCAAGCCCCGATCTTTTTCGTGATGTGGAAGCTGTTCGGCGGAGTCGCATCGGACGGTGGATTGTCCGGCGAAGCATCCGGCGAAGCACGCGGCGGCTGATCGAGCAGAGGCAACTCCGCGGCGAAGGCTTTCGTAGGCCGCCGTCGTGGGTTGGCCGCCATCGTGGATTGGCCCTTGAACTGGGCACGGCTATACTTCCGAGCGGTTTCGCCCAACTCGCCGCGCGCATCGCACCGCCTATGGCCGCTTCGAATCCGTATCGTTCGCCCGAAGTGACCGACCGAGCAGGTTCGACGGGCGCACATCACGCACCGGTCGAGGCCCATTACCGGGAATTGCCGCGGGTGCTGCGGCGGTTCGACGCGATCACGGTCGTCGTCGGCTCGATCATCGGCTCCGGCATCTTCTTGAAGCCGGCCAGCGTGGCGACGGAGCTTGGCGCATACGGCTTCGGCGCGATCATCAGCGTGTGGATCATCGTGGGAATCATCACGCTGTGCGGCTCGCTGGCGCTGGCCGAGTTGGCGGCGATGTTGCCTCATGCCGGCGGACCTTACGTCTATCTTCGCGAAGCGTATGGCCGGATGCCGGCGTTTCTGTGGGGTTGGACGGAATTCTGGGTGATTCGGACCGGTTCGCTCGGCGCGCTGGCCGTGGGCACAGTGATCTACCTCAACAAGGCGCTGATGCTGCACGATCCCGCGCGGCTGCACTTAAGCCTGGGGCAGCAGGAATTTTTTGCGATCTTGATCGTGGCCGGTTTGTCGGCGATCAACTTCGTGGCCACGCGGTGGGGCGCGAACGTGCAGAACGCGACCGTGGTGATCAAGGTCGGCTTTCTGTTGGGCGTGATTGTGCTGCCATTCGTGACCGGCGGCGGTGACGGTGAGAATCTGCTTCCCATCGTGCCGGAGTCGATGGGTTTCTCGTTCTTTCGCGCGTTCGGCGTGGCGGCGATCGCCGTGCTGTGGGCCTACGACGGCTGGATCAACATCGGCCCTGTCGCAGAAGAAATTCAAGAGCCGCAGAAGAATGTGCCGATCGCGCTGGCCAGCGGGTTGATCACGGTCATTACAGTCTACGTGCTGGCGAATCTGGCGTATCACCTCGTGCTGCCGATTGACGCCGTGGCCGAAAGCAGCGAAGTGGCGGCCAACGTGGTCGAAAAACTGCTCGGTCCGGTGGGCGGCATCGTCGTGGCGCTGGGCGTGATGTGCTCGATGTTCGGGGCGGTGAACTCAAATATGATTACCGGCCCGCGGATTTATTTCGCGATGGCCCGCGACGGTCTGCTGCCGAAATCGATTTGCCAGGTGCATGCGCGGTTTCAGACGCCGTCGAACGCGATTGTGGCCCAATGCTTGTGGACGGTGGTGCTGATCGTCGGCTGTTACGAGTTGGGGCCGGCGCTGGAGCGGTTTGGCGTGGGCGAGTGGCTACGGGGAATGAGCGAGAGCATGAATCGTCCGTGGCTGTACGTCGTGTTCGACAAGCTCAGCCCGATGGACGCGTTCGACGCCTTGACGAACTACGTCATTTTCGGCGGTTCGATCTTCTACGCGATGGCGGTGGCGGCGGTGTTCGTGCTCCGCGTGAAACGACCCCAGTGGGAGCGGCCGTATCGGACTTGGGGCTACCCGGTCGTGCCGGCGCTGTACATGGTGTTCTTCGCGGCGATGCTGGTGAGCATGTTGATGGACGAACCTGCTACGTCGCTGGCGGGGTTGAGCCTGATCTTCGTCGGTTGGATATACTACATGTGGGCGCGGACGCGGCCGGCGGCGAAGCGGGCGTGACGTGTTCGGGACGCGGTGACTGAGGTGGCTTGACCGCGAGACGGCATGCAGAGCACGCCAGTGATGGTGGATGAATGCTGAGAGGTTGTGAATGAATGTAGGGTGCTCTGTGAGCACCACAAAGCGTT
>JBBDYI010000183.1:0-3612 GCA_040901705.1 Pirellulales bacterium
AAGCGGGCGCATTTTGCCATTCGCCTTAGGAATCATCACCCGCCGCAACGGTTGATCGCGATCAAGGGTTTTAGCCGGTGGATGGTGCGCGAGCGGCGGGCGAAGGACGACGTGCTGTCGCACTTATCGCGACTGAACACGGAAACCGACGTGCGGCGGAAGCGGCGCGTGTTGGCGATGGACGAACTGGAACGTTTGATCGCCGCCGCCGAGGCGAACGCCGGCCGCCTTGGCCGCATGCGAGGAACCGACCGGGCGATCGTCTACCGTTTGGCGGCGTTCACCGGCCTGCGGGCGCAGGAGATCGCCAGCCTGACGCCGCCGTCGTTCGACCTGGATGCGAACCCGCCGACGGTGACGGTCGACGCGTGCTATTCCAAACACCGCCGCAAAGACGTGTTGCCGTTGGCGGACGACCTGCGCGGGCGACTGCGGGCGTATCTGGCGAAGCGAGAAAAGGAGCGCCGACGGCCTGGGGAAGAACGCATGTGGCCCGGCAAGTGGTATCGCAAGGCTGGCATGATTCTCCAGCGCGACTTGGCGGCGGCACGGAATGCGTGGGCGGAGGAGGCGACGGGCGCCGCGGAACGCAACCGACGCGAACGGAGCGACTACCTCCGCGCCGTCGACGCCGCTGGTCAAGTCGTCGACTTTCATTCGCTTCGCCACGGCTTCATTACCTACTTGGTCATGGCAAACGTGCCGCCCAAGGTCGCCCAGGCACTGGCCCGGCATTCGACGATCACGCTGACGATGGATCGGTACACGCACCTGGAGATGGCGGACTTGGTGGAAGCAGTGGGGAGGTTAAATCGTACTACAGTCACATGCCGCGAAAACTGATTGTGACCGTTAACAATCGCACCCATTACACCCAACTACTGATTGGTGTCATAGCGTGATGTAATTGAGTGAAGCCCCTGTGCGTCGTTGAAATATGCACTATACTTCTTCATACACATAGTATTCAACGTGCCCGTGTGTTGCATGATGTGACTCACAACCTTTCGCCCAATTACGTTCATCGTAGTCACCCACAGCATGCAGGAGAACCCGATGGCCCGTAAAGCCAAATCCACGGTAAATCGCAGTCAAGCCATTCGCGATTACCTGGCCAAGAGTCCGAAGGCCAGCCCCACCGAAATCAAGGAGGCGCTGGCGAAGGAAGGCATCGAAGTCTCTGACAGCCTGATCAGCGCGGTGAAGTATAAGAAGAAGGCGAAAGGCAAGCGAGGAAAGAAGCGCGGTCGCCCGGCCGGCGCGACGGCGAAGGCAGCGAGCGTGTCGGTCGAATCGCTGGTGGCCGCCAAGAAGATGGTCAATCAACTGGGCGGCATCGCCGCTGCCGAAAAGGCGATCGGGATCCTGAAACGGTTGGGATAGGCGGACGGCCGTTCACGGCGCGTCGTCGCGGCCTGGCGGCGGCACGTTTCGGTCGATCCCCGCGGCGGCTAGGGCGGCGTTCCAGGAGCCGAATTGGCGTATCGCCGCCGCCGTGAGGCTGGCGTCGTCAGCGTGAACGCGATAGGAAGACAATGACTTGCCTTCACGGTGCCGCTGTTGGATTGCGGCGACGACGCGATCTTGACTCCAACATCTGCGGGCCGACTTCGTTTTTTTGCCTGGCAAGGGCTGCGGAGTTTCCAAGTCCGCCGCGATCAGCGCCCGTTGCCAACTACGAAAGTGATGCTTGGCGGCCGTCGCCAAGGCACGGTCTTCACGGCAGGTGTCGCCCCACGTCATCGATTTCCCTGCCGCGTGGCGACGTTTCAATGCGTCGATGATCTGTTGGTGGTTGAGGCGCCGCCGCTTCGATGGGCGTCGGACTTGCCTGGGGTCGATCTGCGCGGCGATCAGGGCACTCCGCCATGACCCAAAGTGTTTTTTCGCCGCGTTGAACAGCCCTGGGCGACGGGCCGCAACGCGGCCAGCAGATATGTTGTTGCCGCAATAGAACAGCTTGCGAATGCGCGTTAGCAAGACCGACCGACGGGCGGCGGAATTGGCGTAGACATTGCGACGACGAACGCCCGCGTACTGTAGCGCCGTATCCCACGTGCCGAAGTGTTCGCACGCCGCTGCGTAGAGTTCGTTGGCTTGCTCCGCCACCCGTTCGGCCGTCAACGGCTGTTTACCGATGTCGCGCTTGACGATCTGGCGGATCACGTCCTCACGAGTCATGCGCTCCTCCGCTTCTTTGTTGGTCGGCGAGAACACCCGGAGTCGCCCAACCCAATTCCCGCCGCCTTTACCGCGATTCTCCAGTTGCCGAATCTCCGCTTCGCGGCCTCGGCCAACGTCGGGTTGTCCCTCGCGGCGACACCCGAGTCGAGCGTCAAACTCTGTCGATGACGTGACCGGATTTCTTGGATTACGTAGTGCCGCGTCAAAGCGTGAGTTCCCGGATGCAGGCCCGCCGCCAACACCGCGCTGCCCCAACTGCCAAAAAGCCGTTTTACAGCGCCATACAGAGACACATCCCGCTTGTGCAGGGACGCAAGCGGGACTCCCTGCCGGTGCCAATTCTGAATCGCATCGATCACCAACTGCCGTGACCAGCGTTGTGGCGCGCGTGGTTGGCGAACACGGTCGCTTAAACCCGCGGCCGTGACGGCTGCCCACCAACTGCCGAAATACCGTGTGGCCGCCTCGGCCAACGGCTTGCCCTTGAATCCGAGGGAGCCCTTCGGTATGCCGCGCACGTAACGGTCTTGGATCGTGTCGATGACGCGCTGCTTGGTCCAGCGACCGGGTCGGGGCGGAAGTCCAGCCGCCTCCAAGGCGTTTTTCAAGCTTCCGAAATAGTGACGCGCCATCAGGCCCAGCGTGGGATCGGCCTCGCGAATGTAATATTGCTTGTTGCGGTAGCACGCCCGCAAGCCGTCGAGGACGAGAGCCGGCGACCATGATCGCTGGCACGCGAACTCGAGCCCGGCTGCCCGCAACGCGGCGTACCAATTCCCGAAGCGGTATGCCGCGGCGCGGAGTAGCGACGCGTCGTCTCGCCAAGTCTGCGACAGGGGCAGGCCGCGTTGATGACGGAGTTGCATCTCTTCCAGGAGCCGCTGGTGAGCCATGAGGCGCCCTTCGCCGCAGATCAATTCGTAGGTGTCGGCGCGGTCCAAGAACTTGTCGTTCACCCTCACCGGTTTGATCAGGCCGACGCGATCGATACTCGTCACGTTCATATCAAACTGTTCCTGGTCGCGGTTGCGGGCGTTGATGACTTTGATCTTGGCGATCGGAATATGTTCGTAACGGCGCTGCGAAAACGGTACGATGTCGAATGCGTTGTCCATGAAGGGTCTCCGTTAGAGCAGGGTTTGCAGGAACGTCAGGTCGTTGCAGCCGAATAGTTCGGTCCGCGTCGACGTGGCCGAGACGCGCATCGTGTTGCGGCCGGCCAGCCAGCGAGGCAAGGCGACGTAGCCGAGGATGTCCAGGTCGGACGAGTCGGCAAGCAACACGCCTAGCGTGATGTCGATCACGTGGCGTTGGTCGGGACGGATTGGCCAGTACGCCGAATAGCCGTGGGCGATTGGCACCGCCGGTTCGATGGCCAGCGCCAGCTTCTGGTCCAATACCAGGAAGTCGGTGTAGGCCAACACGTCG
>JBBDYI010000184.1:0-15303 GCA_040901705.1 Pirellulales bacterium
TGCGCCTATATCAAATCACCGCAACAACTTACGACTCAGGAAGTGCCATTCGACGTGGCCTGATTTTGGTGGAAACTGGGCGGGGAATCTGGTATGGTCGGGGGCCGGTGGAGATTTGGTAGCTGTTTGGCAGGTTGAAGCGCGCCACGGATTTACTAGCGCGGTCGCTGGCCGCGGCGGTCCGGGGAGTGAATTAGAGGCACGGAGACACGGAGGAAGAAGGGAAAGTGATGAGTGATGAATGATGAATGATGAATGGTGTGCGACCGTTCGAGTCGTGGGGCTCGTGCGCCCTGATCCGTGAAATCTTTGCGATCCGTGGTCGAGTGTTTCTTACGGTTAAACTGTTACTGAGATTTGAGATTGGAGGGTGAATTGCGGTCGGATCGATCGGCGGCTACTTATCGACCCACCAGAGCGAGGGAATTTGTGAGCATTACTCGCGTTTTTTTTCGGTGGGGACCCGTTATTTTGTAGGTTTATCGATTTTACTTATACGGAACGGGACGACGGCATGTGTCCGGCTTGCGTGTCTGTTTCGCGGGGACGGAGCATTTGGTTCTTCATGCGTGAGAATCCGCGTGCGGCGAATCGAGATCGATTCGTGTTGGATTCTTCTGACGGCGTGAGTTGATGTTATGAGCGTGGAATCTCGCGGCGATGGCAAAGACGGCGGCGGCTCGCGGCAGGGTCGCATGACCGTGCCAAAATTCGCCGGTCTCAAAGCCGCGGGCCGCAAGATTGCGATGCTGACGGCTTACGACTTTCCGCTGGCCGCGTTGTTGGACGAAGCCGGCGTCGACGGGATTCTCGTCGGCGACAGCATGTCGATGGTCGTGCAAGGGCATGCCACGACGCTGCCCGTCACGCTCGACGAAATCATTTATCACGCCGAGATGGTTGGCCGCGCGGTGCGGCGGGCGCTGGTGGTCGTCGATATGCCGTTTCCTTACGGGAATCTCGACCCGTACCGAGTCATCGAAAGCGCCGGCCGGATATTGAAAGAAACGCGGTGCCAGGCCGTCAAGCTCGAAGGCGGGGCGGCGCAAGCCGACGTGATCGCGGCGCTGGTCGCGGCGGGCATCCCGGTGATGGCGCATTGCGGACTGCGTCCCCAGAGCGTCCATCAACTCGGCGGTTACAAGATGCAGCGCGACGAAGTGGCGCTGCTTGCCGACGCTCAGGCCGCCGCCGATGCGGGCGCGTTTGCGATGGTGCTCGAATGCGTGCCCGCGGGACTCGCTGAGAAGATCACCAAGCGACTCGAAATTCCGACCATCGGTATCGGCGCGGGGGCGGGTTGCGACGGGCAGGTGCTCGTGACGCACGACCTGCTCGGTTTGACTACCGGCTACGTGCCAAGGTTCGCCAAGGCCTATGCCGATCTGAAAACGACCATCACCACGGCCGTTGGCCGATACTGCGAAGACGTCGCCAGCGGCGCGTTTCCCGGGCCGGAGCAGACGATGGAGTGAGATACGTGGGCGGCAGCTTGCGCGTCGCCGCGAGCGCGGTGGTTGTCAAGGGCTGTTTTCGGCCGGTCGCGTTGCGCGGCAGTGTCAGTGGCAGTGTCAAGGGCACTTTAGGGCCAACGTTTCACGTGAAACGCGCGCGGTTTCTTGCGTTGCGTGCTCGATTGCGCGTGTTGGAACCGGCTGCGAATTGCACCCCCACTGGCGTGCGGCTAAAATTGCGGTGGCGTGGGCCGTTTTTCGCCGCTGGCGAGTGTGGCGAATGGGATGGCCGCGCGCCGGTTTGCGATGCGGTCGCTGCACGGCCGTTTGCTGCGCCGCAGATTCATTGCCGCTCCGTTATTACCCGCGTATGCGAGTGCCGATTCATGGCTGTTTCGTACTTCGTCAGGACGATGTTGAAGTGGACGCTTTGCCTGACGCTCGGCGTGGCGGTTGGTTCGCCGGCGAGCGGCGCGGTGGACTACGAGCGGCAGATCAAGCCGCTGTTGGCGACGCATTGTTATCGGTGTCACGGGCCGCTCAAGCAGGAGTCTGGCCTGCGGGTCGATACGGCGGCGTTGTTGGCGAAAGGGGGCGATCGCGGCGCGGGCTTCGCGGTGGGCAAGGCGGCGGACAGCACGTTGCTGGCGGCCCTACTGGGCGGCGACGACGTGGAGCGGATGCCGCTGGAGCGGAAGCCGCTATCGGACGAGCAGATATCGCTTTTCAAGGCGTGGATCGACGAAGGGGCGATGGGGCCCGCCGATGAGCGGCCGGCCGATCCGCTCGATCATTGGGCGTTCAAGCCAGTCGCGCGGCCGGCGCTGCCGAGCACGTCGCGCGATGGGTGGACGCGCGGTGCGATCGATCGCCACGTCGCCGCGGAATTCGATCGACGGAAACTTGCTCCGCAGGGCGAGGCCGATCGGGGGACGCTGTTGCGGCGGGTGTATCTGGATTTGATCGGCCTGCCGCCGACGACCGAGGAGTTGGCGGCGTTCGTGGCGGACGAATCGCCGGACGCCTACGAGCGGGTCGTCGACCGGCTGCTGGCCAGTCCGCAACACGGCGAGCGGTGGGCGCGGCATTGGATGGACGTGTGGCGATACAGCGATTGGGCCGGCTGGACCGGCGGCGGTCAGATTCGCGATAGTCAGCCGCACATTTGGCATTGGCGCGATTGGATCGTCGAAGCGCTCAACGCCGATCTGCCTTACGATCGGATGATCGTCGAGATGCTGGCCGCCGACGAGGTCTCGCCGACCGACGAGAACGCGCTGCGGGCGACCGGCTTTCTGGTCCGCAATTACAAGATGCTCAGCCGCGAAACGTGGATGCAGGACGTGGTGGAGCACACGAGCAAGGCGTTTCTGGCGCTGACCGTCAATTGCGCGCAGTGCCACGACCACATGTACGATCCGATCTTGCAGGAGGATTACTATCGGCTGCGGGCCGTGTTCGAGCCGCATCAGGTGCGAATCGATCAGGTCAGCGGACAACTCGACACGAAGCTCGACGGGCTGCCGCGGGTTTACGATGCCGATCTCGACGTGAAGACGAAGTTTTATCTGCGCGGCGACGAGCGGACGCCGGACGAGGATCGCAAGATCACGCCGGGCGTGCCGACCGTGTTTGCCGCGGCGCCGTTTGGCGGAGAACGATTCGACGCGACGGCGGTCGATTTGCCGCTGGCCGCGCGCTATCCGGCGCTGCGCGATTCGGTGCGCGAGGATATGCTGCACGGTCCGCGCGAGCAACTTGCGGCGGCGCGGCGCGAACTCGCCGAGGCAATGGCGGCGGCGGACGAAACCGCGGGGCAGTTGACACAATTGTCGAGCAGCGGGGACATCTCGGACATCGGCGAGGCGGCCAGCGGGGCCCAGCGGTCGAATGCGGCGGTGCTGCTGGCGTCGCGATCGGTTGCGGCGAGTCAAGCGGCGGTCGACGCCATCGAGGCGCGTTACGCCGCCGATCTGGCCAAGCATCGAGGACTGGCCGCCGAGGAGTTTTCGCAACTTGCCCAAGCGGCGTCGCGGGCCGAAAGCTTCGCGACGCTCGCGGCGGCCGACTTGGATCGGTTGCGAGCGGAACAGTTGCTGGCCTCGCTCGTCGGCACGACCGATCCCAAAGAAAAACAGCAAGCCGCCGAAGCGGAGAAGAAACTCGCCGAAGCGCGCGAGAAGAGTTGGACGGCGCTGCAGGCGACGCTGGCCTACGACGAAAACTACACGCCGATCGGCACGAGCTATCCGGCGAAGAGCACGGGCCGGCGGACGGCGCTCGCCCGGTGGATCGCGCGGCGGGAGAATCCGCTCACCGCGCGGGTGGCCGTGAATCACGTCTGGCTGCGGCATTTTGGTCAGGCGTTGGCGCCGAGCGTGTTCGACTTCGGCAAAAACGGCAAGCCGCCGGTGAATCCGGAGTTGCTGGATTGGCTCGCGGCGGAACTGACGGACGGGGTCGGCGATGCGTGGGCGATGAAGCCGCTGCATCGGCGGATCGTCACGTCGAGCGTCTATCGGCAAGCATCGACGCACGACGCCGGCAACGCGCGGATCGATCCCGACAACGTCGCGCTGTGGCGATGGCCGGCGCGGCGGATCGAGGCGGAAACGGTTCGCGACATCGTGCTCTACGTCTCGGCATCGCTCGACCTGCGCCACGGTGGTCCCGACATCGACCAAGAACTCGGCCAAACCGTGCCGCGGCGGAGCATCTACTTCCGCCACGCGCCGGAAAAGCAGATGGCGTTCCTGCAACTGTTCGACGCCGCCGCGCCGACGCAGTGCTACCGCCGCACCGAAAGCGTGATGCCGCAACAGGCACTCGCGCTGGCCAACAGCCGCCTGACGCTCGTCGCCAGCCGCCGCCTGGCCCGCGAACTGAGCCGGCAACTCGGCGAAGACTTCACTTTGGTCGCCGGGCAGCAGGCGATCTCAACCACCGACGCCGCAACTCCCCAGACCCCAGTTTCCAGTCCCCAGCCCCCGTTCATCGCTGCGGCGTTTGCCCGCATTCTCGCCCGCGAGCCGACGGCGGAGGAAACGCGAACGTGCGGCGAGTTTCTCGAGTCGCAGTCGCGGCTGTTCGCGGAGAACCGCGAGCGGTTGACGGCGGTGGCGGCGAACGCGGCCGACCTGGAGAAGCCGTCCGCAGAGCCGGACCTACGGGCACGGGAGAATCTGGTGCACGCGCTGTTCAATCACCACGATTTTGTGACGCAGCGATAATTCGTGCTGCCGTCATTGCTTATTGTGACAGCCCTTGTTGTGTCGATACGTGTGGAGTGAAACCAAGCCACGATGACGACTCCCAAGCATTCGCTTTGCAAGATTGGCTCGTTGCTTGACAACGAACAAGAGGACGGCGGCCTTTTGGCAGCCGAATATCCAGCGTCCATTTGTATGGAGCGAGGAACGGTGCGGTAGATTGGTGCGTGAGTCGAACGGTTTCCAATGGCCAGGGCATCGCCGTCTTCGCTGTCGGGTGTAAGCAGAAGCCATCGCCGGGCCGTTCGTGGAATTGCCATCGGATTGGCATACGGAAGAACTCGATCGGTCGTTCGTCTCGGACCGCTCGAGTTGTTTTGCAAAGGGACGACGGGTTTGCAGCAGCGGCCACCGCGACTTTCGAAAGCAGCAGGTAATGATTCGTCGTCTGATCGCGATTTCGGCCGTTGTTCTGCTGCTGGCGGGGTTGATCGTCTACAGCCAGTTTCGGCCGCTGGCGAACCGCGTTTCCGGTTTCGTCGAGGCGGACGAGGTGCGCGTCGGTTCGCGGTTGGGCGGGCGCGTGCTGGTCGTACACGTCGAAGAGGGCCAGCAAGTCACACGCGGACAGGTGCTCGTCGAACTCGAACCGTTCGACCTGTTGGAGCGGGAAAAGGAGGCCGTGGCGGCGCTGGCGGCCTTCGATGCCGATTACCGCCGTCGCGTCGCCGGCCAACGCCCGGAAGAGATCGCACAGGCCAAAGCCCGCTACGACCAATCCCAGGCGAAGCTCGATTTGCTCCAGGCCGGCGCCCGCAAGCAAGAAATCGAAGCGGCCCGCGGCCGGGTTGGCGTTGCGGAGTCGACGCTCCGACTCGCCGAGCAGAATTATCGGCGGCAGTCGAAGCTTTTCGAAGGCGGCACGGTCAACCGCGAGGCGTACGATGCGGCGAGCGAAGTACTCGAATCGGCGCGGGCGTCGCTCGTCGTGCGCAAGGAGGAACTGGAACTGCTCGAAATCGGCGCTCGCGAGGAAGACATCCGCCAGGCAAGTGCCCAGGTCGAGGAAGCGAAACAGGCGTGGCAGCTTGCCGCGAAAGGGTATCGGCAAGAGGATATCGATCAGGCGAAAGCCACTCGCGACTCGGCGGCGGCGGCGCTGGACGCCATTCGAGAGCAGAAGAAAGAGTTGACCGTTACGAGTCCGGTCGACGGCATCGTCGAAGCACTCGACCTGCAACGAGGAGACCTGGTGCCCGCGAGCGGCCCGATGCTTTCGATTTTGGACGATCGTCACTTGTGGGTGCGGGCCTACGTGCCGGAGAATCGCGTCGGATTGCGGCCAGGCCAGTCGCTGTGGATCACCGTGGACGGCGTCGCCGGCGAGCGTTTTCGCGGCGAAGTCACGTTCATTTCCCCGCAGGCGGAATTCACGCCCAGCAATGCACAGACGCCCGACGAACGCGCGAAGCAGGTATTTCGCATCAAAGTGGACCTCAAGGAAGGCGTCCAATCGCTGTGGCCGGGGATGGCGGCGGACGTGTGGCTCGACCCGATTGGCGAATCGCCATGAGCGACACTGCCATGAGAGACATCGCCATTGACGTGCGCAGTCTGTCGCGGCACTTCGGCGAGCGCGTCGCAGTGCACAACGTCAGCTTTCAAGTCGCCCGCGGTTCGATCTTCGGTTTGTTGGGGCCGAACGGGAGCGGCAAGTCGACGATCATCCGCATGTTGCTGGGGATTCTTCCGCCCACGGACGGCGCGGCGACGGTGCTTGGCCTCGACGCCGAGCGCGACTCCGAGGCGATCAAGCCGCGCGTCGGTTACATGTCGCAGCAATTCAGCTTGTACGCCGATCTTTCGGTACGCGAGAATGTCGACTTCTACGGCCGCATCTACGGGCTGGACGGCGAACGGCTGCGGCGGCGACGAACCGACGTGCTGGAACTTACGTCGCTCACCGACAATATCGACCAACTCGCCGGCACGTTGTCGGGCGGATGGCAGCGACGTCTGGCGCTGGCCTGCGCGTTGGTTCACGAGCCGGACCTGTTGTTTCTCGACGAACCGACCGCGGGCATCGATCCCGTGGCTCGCCGCCATCTGTGGGACTTGCTGTTCGAGCTGTCGGGCCGCGGCGTCACGCTGTTCGTCACCACGCACTACATGGACGAAGCGGAACGCTGCACCGACGTCGGGTACATCTTCATGTCGCAGCTGCTGGCGTTGGGCAAGCCCAACGACTTGAAATCGCTGCCGGAGATCACGCCGGCGGGTACAAGGCGATACGAATTGCGGGTTTCTTCGGCCGCGGAACGCTTGTCCGAACTGCGAAAACTGGCCGACGTCCGCGACGCGACGCTGTTCGGCGAAACGATCCACGCGCTCGTCAACGAGACACTGTCGCCCGAGCAGATGCTGCGGCAAATCGGCGTCGCCGCGGACGGCGTCGACGTGCGCGAGATCGCGCCGTCGCTGGAAGACGTGTTCGTGACCCTTACGGCGGCGGCGGAAGCGCGATCGGCGGCTTCCCATGCTGCCGCAGAGCCGTTTGTTCCGGCCCCGGACATCAAACACGACGAAAAGCCGCCGCCAGCCTCACAGCCGCCGCAGCTGCCGCCACAGTCGCAGTCCATTGTCAAAAAAACATCCAACGCGGCCACCGGCGATACGACGCGCGGTCTATGGGCCGTGCTGGTCAAGGAGTTCGTGCATATTCGCCGCCAGCCGATCACGCTGTTCTTCATGCTCGTCGTGCCGGTGATGCAAACGATCATCTTCGGCTACGCGATCGACACGCAGATCGAAAACATTCCGACCGTCGTCTTCGACACCGACGGCCGGCGGGCGTCTCGCGACTTGATTGCGGCCTTCGAGAACACGCGACGATTTCGCGTCATCGAGCACGCCTACGACGATGAGTCCTTTCACCGCGCGTTGAAGTCGGGTCGGGCAAAAATCGGGTTGCGCATTCCGCCGGACTATTCCGACCACTTGCTGCTCGGCAAGCAAGCCGCGGTTCAGGTGCTCATCGACGGCAGCGACTCGCAAGTGGCGACGACGGCCCAATCGACGGCCCAATTGCTCGGCCTGAATCTCTCGATCCAATTGGCCCGCGCCAAGGGTGAGTCGCTACAGCTCGCCCCGGCCCGCGATCCGATGGGTCACGGTGTCATGCCGATCGAGACGCGAACGCGGCTGCTCTACAACCCGGATCTCGAAAGCTCGCATTTTTTCGTACCGGGGCTGGTCGGCATCATCTTGCAATTGGTGACGTTATTCCTGACGTCGTTCGCCGTCGTCCGCGAGCGGGAGTTGGGAACGCTGGAGCAGTTATTCGTTACGCCGGTCGGCCGCCTCGGACTGCTGCTCGGCAAGCTGTTGCCCTACGCGATCCTGGGCTTCGTGGAATTGCTGGTCGTGCTGGCGGTGATGATTTACATTTTCGGCGTGCCGATCAACGGCAGCATCGCACTGTTGCTGGCGCTGTCGATGTTGTTCATGGTGTGTTCGCTCGGCCTGGGGCTGCTCGTGTCGACGTTGGCCAAGACGCAATTGGAAGCCGTGCAATTCGCCTTCGTCATCATGCTTCCGTCGGTGTTGCTGTCGGGCTTTGTCTTTCCGAGAAGCGAGATGCCGCTGCCGATTTATCTGGTGACGTTCGCCATTCCGGCGACGTATTTCATCGAAATCCTGCGGGGAGTCGTGCTGAGGTCCGCCGACTTTTACGATTTGATTCCGTCCGTCGTGGGGCTCGTCGTGTGCGGCGCTGTGGTGATGACGTTGAGTTCGATTCGCTTTCGCAAGCGACTCGCCTGACCGCGCCGTCGATTCGCGATACTTCAAAACAGGATCTGAAAGGGATATGAACGACGACCGTTCAAGTGGAATCGTGCTGGCCGTCAACGGGATGTGATCGATGTCCGACGAAAACGCACCCGACGCCCCGGTCATGCGCGGACACGTTACTGCCGTGCGCGGAACCGTCATCGACGCATGGTTCGAGAACCGCTTGCCGCCGATCGACGCGGCGCTGGCGTGTGAACTCGATCGCGACGGCTCAGTGACGGCGGTCGTCCATTCGCATCTGGGCAAATCGTCCGTGCGCGCCATTGCCACCCACAGCACGCGCGGTATGCGGCGCGGGGCGACGGTGACGAGCCGGGGCCTGCCGCTGCGAATTCCCGTCGGCACGCAGTTGGTGGGGCGCGTGATCGATTTGCATGGGAAGCCCCTGGACGGTGGTCCGAAGCTGTCGTGGGACAATTCGCTGCCGCTGTATCGATCGCCGCCCCCGCCGTCGGTCTGCCGTGGGTTGGGCGAACTGTATCCGACCGGGATCAAGGTGATCGACCTGTTCTGCCCCTTCACACACGGCGGCCGCGTGGCGGTGTTCGGCGGCGCGGGGGTCGGCAAAACCGTGGTGCTGACTGAGTTCATTCACAATGCGGTCGCCAATTTGCAGGGCATCGCGGTGTTTGCCGGGATTGGCGAGCGTTCGCGCGAGGGACTCGAATTGTGGCAGGAGCTGCGCAACCGTGGCTTCATGGACCGCACCGCGATGGTGTTTGGACAAATGAAGGAGCCGCCCGGCGCGCGGTTTCTGGTCGGGCTGGCGGCGTTGTCGGTCGCGGAGTATTTTCGCGACGTGGAACAGAAAGATGTGCTGTTCCTGGTCGACAACGTCTATCGGCACGTGCAGGCCGGCATGGAAGTGTCGGGCCTGTTGGGACGCATGCCGTCGCGCGTCGGTTATCAGCCAACGCTGGCCGCAGACATCGCGGCCCTCGAAGAGCGGATCACAGCCACGCAACACGGCGACATGGTTTCGGTCCAGGCGATTTACGTACCGGCGGACGACTATTCCGATCCGGCCATCACACACGCCTTCTGGTTCATGGACAGCTCGCTGGTGCTCTCGCGCGACGTGGCGGCCGAAGGGTTGTATCCGGCAGTCGATCCCCTGGCTTCATCGTCCAAGGCGCTGGACCCGTCGATCGTCGGTCAGCGGCATTACGACGTAGCCCAGCGGGCGCGGCGGACGCTGGGGCGATATGAAGAATTGAAAGATTTGATTTCGATGTTGGGGATCGACGAACTGTCCGCCGACGATCGGCAACTGGTGGGCCGCGCGCGGCGACTGCGAAACTTCCTGACCCAGCCATTCTTTGTGGCCGAGTCGTTCACCGGTATGCCCGGCCGCAATGTGCCCACGGCGGCAACGGTCGACGGCGTGGATACAATACTCAGTGGCGGCTGCGACGCCGTGCCCGAAGAGCGGTTGTTCATGATCGGGCCGTTGGACGAGATCAAGTCCCAGGGCGACCCCAAGGCAATGTCGAAATGACGCGACCCATGCTACATGCGATCATCCGCACGCCGAGTGCTACGGTCGTCGATCAAGACGTGGCGGCGCTGCGCGTGCCGACGCAAACCGGACAGGTCGGGCTGCGACCGCGGGGTGAACCGACCGTGCTGGCGGTCGAGGCTGGTTTGATCGTGCTGAGGTTGAACGGTGGCAATCGCTATGCCGGCACGGCCGGAGGTCTGCTGCACACCAGCGGCGATTCGGCGAGCCTGTTGACGCCGCTGGCGGTCGTGGGCGACGACATGGAATCGGTGTCGCGACAATTGGATGCGTTGCTTTCCGCGCCGAGCGAAGAGATGGAAGCCCGCCGCACGCTGGGACGTCTGGAAACCCGCATCCTGCGCGAGTTGCGTCAAGGCGAAGAACCGAGTGGTCCGGTGAAAGGAAGACCGTGATGCAAACCGTCGGCAAGACATCTCGCGCCGATCCGCGCGACGTGGTTCGCCGCGACAGTTCGCGGTTGGCGCGGCGAGAGAAAGGGCACCGCAGTTTCTGGCAGTCGCTCGGCGTGCTGGGAATGGTCGGCTGGCCGATCGCGCTCGGCTCGGTCGGCGGGACTTTGCTGGGGCGGTATCTCGACGCCCGTTTCGATACCGGGGTTCGCTACACGCTGATGATCATGACGGCCGGAGTACTGGCGGGCTGCTTCGCGGCTTGGAGAACGGTGACGCTCAAACATGATTGAGGCAATCGACATGGCGACCTACGTTGGGTTGGCGGCGGGCATACTGGCCGGATTCGCACACGCCACGATGTTGTGGCGAACTGCGCGTCGCCTTACCGTTTGGACGCCGCTATGGGGACTGCTGCGGCTGGCAATCGTGGCCGCGGTGTTGATCGTCGCCGCGATATCCGGCGTCATTCTGTCGGCCGCCGCCGGTTGGGTGATCGGATTTGCCCTGCTCGGCGCGCCGCTTGCACTGCGTCAAACAAGCCGGGCGATCGGATCGCCAACCATGTGCTCCAGCGAGTAACGGAATTCTCTTCCATGCAGCTAAGAATCTTTGGCGATTCCGTCCTGTTTCGCATCGGTCCGGTTCCGGTGACGGAAACGATGGTCACGTCGACCGCCGTGACCGGGGTGTTGATCGCGGCCGCGGTGATTCTCGGCCAACTGGTCCACCGGCGACCGCAACATTTGCTCGCCGTCGTGGCGATCATGGTGGTGGAAAGCTTCGACAGTCTGGTGGCGGAGATCGTCGGTCGCCGGCACACGATGGTGTCCACGCTGTCCGGCAGCCTGTTCCTGTTCATCGCTAGCTGCAACATCGCTGGCCAACTGCCCGGAGTGCATCCGGCCACCGGTAATCTAGCCACGACGTCGGCATTGGCCGCGATCGTCTTTCTGAGCGTTCCGATCGCCGGCATTTACAGCCACGGCGTGTGGGACTACATCAAGCATTACTTCCGCCCCAATCCGCTACTGATGCCGCTGCACGTGATTTCGGAGTTGTCGCGCACGTTGGCGCTTGCCGTTCGCTTGTTCGGAAACATCATGTCCGGGCATTTGGTCGTCGGATTGTTGGTGGCCTTGGCCGGCTTCCTCGTGCCGACGCCGCTGATGGCGCTCGATTTGCTCATCGGACTCTTGCAAGCCTATATTTTTGCCGTCCTATCGACCGTTTACATCGGCGCGGCAATCAGCGCCGGAGAGGAATAATCGACCATGACCGACCAAACGATCATCGCCGTCGTTGCGATGGCCGGCGCGGCCCTGACCATGGCGCTGGGCGCGATTGGCGCGGCGATCGGCGAAAGTCGCATCGGCGCCGCGGCGATGGACGCGCTGGCTCGCCAACCGGACGAAGCCTCGTCGATCACGCGGACGCTATTCGTCAGCCTCGCGATGGTGGAATCGACGGCGATCTTCTGTCTGGTTATCGCGTTGATCCTGCTGTTTGCGAATCCCTTCACCGGCACAGCGGGCGGATAGTCGTGTCTCCCACGTTAACCACATTTCTGTTCGAGGCCGCCAATTTTTTGGTGCTGGCCGCGGCATTGGGTTGGCTGTTCTTCAAGCCGGTCCGACAGGCGCTGCACGATCGCAGCGCAAAGCTCGCAGCGGAAGCGCAAGAGGCGGCCGGGACTCTTACCAAGGCGGAAGCCACACAGCGGGAGATCGACGCCACGCGTGCGCACTTGCAGGAGGAATTGAACGAGCTACGTTCGCGCGAACTGGAAGCGGCGCGAGGGCAAGCCGCCCAGTTGGTCGCCGACGCCCGCCGAGCGGCCGAGCGCGAGCTGGAATCGGCTCGCCATCAAGCGGCGCAGATGTCCGAGATGCAGCGGGACACGCTTTCCAACGTGGCCGCCGCCGCCGCTGCCGAAACCGTCGGGAAGTTACTCCAGCAGCTGGCCGGACGCGATCTTCAATCCGCCTTGATCGAATCCGCTTGCGAGCAGCTACGTGCATTGCCGCCAGACGCGATCGCGCCGGTCAAGGTCGAGTCGGCACAACCGCTGACGGCGGACCAGCGCTCGGCGGTGGAGAACGCCCTGGGCCACGCCGCCGCCGGGGCCGACTTCAGGACCGTCGACGACCTGATGGGCGGCGTCCGTATTTCGACGGGCAAGGGCTTGATCGACGCTTCGATAAGCGGGCTGGTCCAGTTCGCTCGCCAGTCGTTGGTGTACGAGATGAATCACCGCGCGAATAATCATAACCCACTGCAGATCGCCAAAGATGACTGACGCCGCGTCGTCGATCGACAAAGACCTGACCGCCGCCGCGCAGGCGGTGCGGCTGGCCGATGGTCTGAAGCCTCGCGGAGTGGTCCGCCGCGTCGGCGACGGCGTGGCGATGGTGGCGGGCCTGGAAGACGTGCGGTACGAAGAATTGCTGGCTTTCGATTCCGGGGCATTTGGCATCGCGTTCGACTTGCGCGCCGACGATCTCGGCGCGGTGCTGCTGGCCGGCGCTTCGCGGGTTCGCGAAGGCGACGGCGTCGTCGGCATGCGTCGACTGCCGGAATTGCCCGTCGGTCCCGAAGCGCTCGGGCGCGTCTTGGACCCGCTCGGTAATCCGTTGGATGAAGGGCCGCCGATTTCCGCGGCGCAGCGGTCGCCCCTGTTTCGTCCCGCGCCGGAAATCATCGAGCGCCGCAGCGTCGACCAAACGCTGTGGACCGGCGTGATGGCCGTCGACGCCGCCATTCCCATCGGCCGCGGCCAGCGGGAGTTGATTATCGGCGATCGCAACGTGGGCAAGACGGCTTTGGCGATCGACTTTGTCGCGGCCCAGCGGCCCGGCGACGTGGCCTGCGTTTACGTGATGATCGGACAACCGCTGTCGCGCGTGCGGTCGCTGCGCGATACGCTGGAGCGGGTCGGATGCCTGGAGAATACCGCCATCATCGCGGCCCACGCCTCGGACAGTCCCGGCCTGCAATACCTGGCGGCCCTGGCGGGCGCATCGCTGGCCGAATCGTTTCGAGACGCCGGCAGGCACGCGCTGGTTGTCTACGACGATCTCACCAAGCACGCCGATGCGTATCGAGAGCTTGCCTTGCTGCTCGATCGGCCGCCCGGAAGAGAAGCCTATCCCGGCGACATCTTCTATTTGCACGCCGAGTTGCTCGAGCGAGCGGCCGCGCTGAGCGAAGAAAAAGGGGGCGGATCGGTGACCGCGTTTCCGATCGTGGAAACGACCGACGGCGACATTTCCGCGTACATTCCGACGAATCTGATCTCGATCACCGATGGCCAGATCTATCTCGATGCCGCCCGGTTCGAGCGAGACCTGCGTCCGGCGATCGATATCGGCCGCAGCGTATCGCGGATCGGCGCCGTCGCGCAATCCCCGCCCATGCGCGCGGCGGCCAAGAACTTGAAAATCCAACTGTCGCGATTCGAGTCGCTGGAAAAACTGTCGCGCGTCGGGTTGGACATCGACGTCGCCACGCAAGCGACTTTGCAGGAGGGCAACATCCTGCGGGCGCTGCTGCGGCAACATCGCCTTGCGCCGCGGAGCATCGCGCAACAGGTTCTCACGTTGACCGCGGTCACCGAGCATTGGTTCGGCGACCTGAAGCCCTGGCAAGCCGTGGTTGCCGCCGACGCCCTCGTCGATCTCGCGCGACAACAAACGGCGGAGATCACCGCGGCGCTGGATCGGGGCGAATTACCGCCAGGAGACTGGAAAGCGGCGGTGGAAAAGCTGATGGCCGCGGCGCGAACTCGGATCCCGAAGAGTGAACCCTAACGCGACCGCACACCGCCGACCGAGCGGTTCCGATCGGACAGGGCGCAATAAACCGCGCTCGCTTGAAGCGCGAAAGCGCCGCGATCGAAGCCATGAAACGTCAACAATACCTCAAACAACGATTACAGACGCTGGCGGCCCTCCGCGATGCCGTCGGGGCCATGCGTTCGCTCGCGGCGCATCATTTCCGCCGCGCGCGACAAGCGCTGGCGGCGGCCCGCCAATATCGGGGCGAAATGGACACGGTCATCGCAGAGATCGGCATCCATCAACCGCTGCACGTCGGTGTTCCGCCCGGACTGCTCGTCGTGGCTTCCGACTTGGGCCTGTGCGGCGACTACAGTTCGCGGTTGTCGCAACGGGCGGTGGCGGAAGCCGAGAGTCATGGAATTCAAACGATCTATTCGGTCGGGCGTCGGGCTCGCGGCGTGCTGGCCAAGCACGAGCTAACGCCGCATCGCACCTACGACGCACCGGCGAGCTTGGAGGGCATATCTCGTCTGTTGATCGGACTCGCAGAGGACGTGCTCGACGATTACCAGGCGATGCGGATCGGCAGTCTTCAGGTGATTTCCGCCGGTTTCGAAGGCGTCGGCCATTTTACGGCGCTCTCGACGCGCGTGCTGCCGATCGAACCGGTCGCGGCGAGCCGGCCGTTGCGCCGCTCGACTTATGTCGATCCCAATTACCTCGTGACGACCGCGGTCCGCGAGTATCTGTACATCACGTTGTATGAAATCATCTTGGACGCCGTGGCCGCCGAGCACGGCATGCGGCTGATGGCCGCCGAGTCGGCCCTCGATTGGCTCGACAACACCGCCACGACGACGTCCCGCCGACTCGCCAGCGCGCGGAGCGAGGCTTCGACCCAGGAATTGTTGGACATCATCTCTGGCGGCAGGAAGCCAGAACAGTCTCCAGAATGCGAGACGCGGTAACCGTTACGAGCCGCGTCGGCGGGTGCGAAGTTTCGACTTCGTAAGCAAAGCGTCGGCGGCGTCGGTCGTGGCGCTCGCCGATCGGAACTCGTCGTTCGCAACGACAACGTCGACGGCCGCGCGGTTGATC
>JBBDYI010000184.1:15313-24592 GCA_040901705.1 Pirellulales bacterium
GCCGGCCGGCAACGCGGCGTCCAGTGCTCAACGGCGTTTCGCGGTCGCGCGGTTCGGCAACGATCGCGCTGGCGGCAGCCGAGGAGGGCGGCGGCGCGACGTTGCGGCCGAAATTCCGGACGAGAACCGCCGCGTCGGCTCGATCGACCGCGCCGTCGCCGTTGGCGTCTCCCTGGGCGAAGGTCGCCCCGCTGGCCGTGCCGATGTGGCCTTGCAGAATCGCCACGTCGATGAGGTCGACTCGTAGGTCGGAGTTGAAATCGCCGCCCAGACGATCGACCGTCCCCGGCGAGCCGCCGATGCCATAGCTGGCCCGCCAGTTGGCCGAACCGCTCCACGCTTCGAGCGCCGCCAACTCGTCGACGACAACCAGCGAGGGGCCGCTGCCGTCGGTTGTTGGATACCAGGCGTCGTCGTAGGCGAACGACTGGATCACGCCGCTGTTGGCGTCGAGCAGCGTGATCTGCTCGCCGCCGTTGCTCAGTCGGTAGTTCTCCGGCGTCCCGCCGTATTGACCGGCAACGTTGACGTTCGAGCCATAGCGGAACTCGAACGCCGTGAGATTCTGCACGACGACGATCCGCTCGTGCGGGGCGAGGTCGACGTCGCCGAACGTAAACTCGATGCCGTCGGCGAAACGAACGCCGGCCAGATTGATCGTGACGGTGTCGCTGGTGTTGACCAGTTCGATAAACTCGAAATCGTCGCGGTCGAGAATGCCGGCGTCGATTTCCGCTTGCGTGCGGGCGGCCGGGTTGTAATGAATCTCGCTGACGCGCAGCGGCGACTCGACGGTGAAAAAGGCGTCGGCCAGCGCGCTCCATTGGCCACCGGAGAACGTTCTCGCCCGCACGGTGGCGCTTTCGTCGAGTTGGACCGGCCCGGTGTACGGAAGCGCGGTCGGCGAGATCGCGACTTCGGGCAGATCGCCGGCGATCAGTTCCGCGGAGAGCAGGAAATCGGTGCTGGTGATGGCGACGTTGAGACCATGAATGGCCAGCACGTTGGCGCCGGTCTGAAGCGCCGCGACGAACGCCGAGACGTCGAAGTTAGCGAAGTTGACCGCTTCGGCGTCGGCGTGGTCGGTGCTGGCGATCGCATCCCACGCCGGCGTGCCCGGATCGGCGTTGGCGCGGGCGATCTCCTGGCCGTTGAGATAGGCCACGAAGCCGTCGTCGTAGCGGACGTTCAGCGACATGAAGTCCAACGTCGCCAACTCGCCGGCGTCGACCGTGAACGGAATGCGGACGAACGCCGACGTGTTGACGTCGTTCATCGCGGTGCCCAGGTCCAGCGACGGCGAGATGTACGGCAAGTACGTGGCGGCTTCGTCGTAGCCGAGTCCACCCGTGCCAGCGATCCACGCGCCGTCGTCGAACGGTTCCGTGGCGGGCGAGCCTTTCCACGCATCGCCGAGCAGGCTGCCGCCGTTGGCCGCGGTCGGAATGAGCACGCGCTTTGCGGCGGCTTCGGCGGCGAGCGTGGTGGCCGTGGTCGCGCTGGCGACGCGAGGGTCGCTGCCGTCGGTCGTGTAGTAGATCGTGTTTCCCGGCAGCGGATCGGGATCGGTCATGGCCAGTTCGTAGCCGGCTGCAACCGAGCCGCCGTGCTGACCGTAAACCGGCGCGGCGACGCTGGGATAAAGGCCATCGGCGATGAACCGCTGGAGGGTGAGCGTATGGCTCTGCGGGAAGTAGTTGTCGCGAACGTTGTCGCGTTCGGCCCGCCAGTGGTCGACCGTCATCGTCGGAACCGTGACGGCGGGCTGGCCCGAATCGACGGTGATGACCTCGCCCGCGCGGGCGTCACCCCAGCGGGCCGACTCGGCGACGATGGCCGGTTCGATCCGATCGGCCCATTGCATCCACAGGGCCTGATTCGCTTCCACCGACAGCGGCCCGCCGTTGAACATCTGCTTTTGCACGCGGTCGCCGAAGTGCGTGCGGAACGCGGCGCTGTTGCGCAGCTCGCTGAACAGCTCGGCGGGCGAATTCGCGTCGGCCGCGTCGGTGCGGTCGCGATAGCGGCCGTCGAGAACGATTTCCTGATCCCAGGTGAAGAATTTGAAGCCGGTCGAATCGGCGTTGCGGCTGCGGGCGGCGTACCAATTGTGATGTGGCCAGTCTTCCGCGCCGGCGTACAGGTGCAACATCATGTAGTCGACGAAATTATCCATATCGAGCAGCACGGGCAGCGCCGCATTGCGCGAACCGTCCGGGTTGTTGCCCTGAAGCTGTTGATAGATCGCGTCGGGATCGGAGCCAGTGAGTTGGTTGGCCAACGCGAACATTTGGTCCCAGGCGGCCCGGTTGCCGGCGAACAGCTCGTTGAAGTCTTTGACGATGTCGTAGTCTTCGCGCTGGCCGCCGTAGTACTCGGCTTGAAACGCTTCGTCCGGACGCTCGGCCGGGTTGTACAGGCCCCAGTACAGCCCGTTGATGTAGAGATGCACATACGTGTTGTGCGCGGAGCCGTTGCCCATCGCAAGTTGCGTTTCGCGCATCCAGACGTCGCGCAAGTACATCGAGTCGAGCGGCGAATAGCGGCCGGTTTGCGTCCGCGTGGCGAAACCATCGGTGAAGAACGCGCGGAGGACGACCGTGTTGATGTTGTCGGTCGCGCCGTCGCCGAACAGCGGGAAATTGAGCGTGTTCGGACCGGCGAAATCGTCGCTGAAGATCAGCCGGAAGCTGTGCTTCTTCTGCCGCACGTTGTCGCGGCTGGCGCCGCCGTGAATTTGAACGCCGCCGTTGTATTGAAATTGTTCACCGGTCGCCGGATCGTAATACTCGATCGAGCCGGGTCGACGCCAGGCCGTGCCGGTGCTGGTGCCGTTGGGATAGATGCCGTTCGTTGGGTTACCCCACAGGTCGGCCGGGTCCATGACGATCGACATGGTGGGAATCGACATCAGCGACGCTCGGATGCCGACGTCCGTGTTGGCCGGGTTGAAATCGTCCCATTGGGCGACGACCTGCGGATCCATCGCGAAGTCGGCGTAAGAGGCGGGGGCGGCACCTTGCCAGACAGCCGGATATTCGCGTGGCACGAGCGTGGGAACTTCGCCCTGCGAGAAGCCGACGCTGTCGAGGAACGCCCGTGTCGCGCCGTTGTTCGGTGCAACGTCGTCGACGTACATCCGCACGACGCCCGAAGCATCGGCCACCGCCTCTCCGACGAGTCCGTTGTAGAGAATCCGGTTGCCGGAGACCCGGCCCGTGAAGTAGGCGTTGGCGGAGGTAAACACCGTAAGTGCGGCGGGAGCCAGGCCGGCGCGAACGGTCCATACGTTCGGCGAATCGCCGTCCCAAAAGTTGACGAAGACATTGTACGATTCGCCGGAAGTGAGGCCGGCCATGCTGACGGTGATCATCGGCACGCCGTCGGGAGCGGCGGCGGCGGCCGATTCCCACGCGGTCGTAAACGTGCCGAAGGGCGTTCCGGAGGTAGCTACGCGCGGCACCCATTGCGTCGACGACGCGCCGTTGGCGGTCGGAATGGCCCAATCGGTCGCGCCGCTTACCGTGCCGACGGTGTTGGCGGTCGAAATCTCGACATAGTCGACGCCGATCTCGCCTTGCCGGATCACGTCGTTGAGGAAGATGTACGTTTGCGTGTCGACGTCGGTCGGGCGGAAGTCGGCCTTGTAGGCGGCGGCGCGGAGCGTGGTGGTCGTATTGACATGCACGGGGCCGGCATACAGCGTGGAGGCGGCGTTGGTCGCCGTCGGCAGGCTGCCGTCGAGCGTGTAGTAGATATTTGCGCCGGCGGTCGGCGTGGCGATCGTCACGTCGAACGGCGCGTCGTAAAAACCGCGATCCTGGCTGAACGTCGTGTCCTCGACGAAGCCGAACACGCCTTCACCATTCGGTGCGCCGGGCGTGGCGGTCTCGAAGTATTGCCCCACGCCTCCGCCGGACAGCGCCGTGCCGATCAATTCGGGAAGGAGGAGGAAGTCGTCGTCGCCGGCGGCGGAGTTCAACCCGTGAAACGCCAATACGTTTGCACTGCCATCGACGAGCAAGTTCCGATATGCCGACAGATCGATCGTTTCGTAGGCCGCGGTTTCGACGACGCTACGTTCCGCCGTCGCGGCGGCATTGAATGCCGGCGCGACGCCGGCGGCCGTCGGCGCGTTGCGGCGGGCGACTTCCTGGCCGTTGAGATAAGCGACGAACCCAGCGTCGTATTTGACTCGCAACGTCAGCGCGTCGTAGGCCGCCGCACTGGGCACGTCGAACGGCACGCGGACGTAGGCCGACGCATTCACGCCCGACATCTGCGGACCGACGTTCGTGGCGACCAGCCCGCCGATGCCGGCCAGTTCGACCTTCAGCGCGTTGAGAAATACGCCGTGCGACGTGCCGCCGTTGCGCACCCCGCGGAGGATCAGTTCGCCCGTCGGCGAGGCGGTCAAATTGGCGGTCATCGTGTCGTCGCCGTCGCTCGTCGGCGCGGAACTACCGTCGAAAGTGTAACTTTGCTCGATGAATACGAGCGTGCCGCTGGCGATCTCGGTCCAATCGGAGACTCTCCCTCCAGGGCTGCCGCTGTCGTAGGACCACAGCGTCACGCGGTACGGCGTGCCGGGCGTAAGGCCCTGCAGGCGAACTTGAAGCTCCGCGTCGACGAAGGTGCTCTTATTTGCGAAAATGAAGTCGTCGTAGACCTGCGCGGTTGTCAGAGCGCCGGCGTTAACAGGCGTAGCGCGGTCGCGGTCGTCGAGCGTTGCGCCACCAAGCGCGGAAAGCGTAACGGTAACACCGCCGAACGACTGCCCGTTTTGGGCGATGGTCATGCCGGTGAAGCCGGCTTGCGTATCGGCCGCGCCGTCGGTCGAAGACACATCGTTGAAGTCGAGCGCCAACACCGACGCACCACCGCCACCGGGAGCGTAACCGACGCCGGTCGGTCCGGTCGTCCACGAACCGTCCACCGCAAAGCCCGCCTCGGTCCACGTTTGACCGAGCGCTCCATCGCCGGGCACCAGCACCCTCGCGCTGGCGCCGGGTCCGATAAGCGTGGCCGCCTGGCCCAGACCGTAAGACACGTCCTCGAATTGCCGCGGGTAATTCGTGCCATTGGGGCCGAAACTGGACACGATCGTCGCGCCGTCGGGCTCGACGAGCGCGACGTATTCGCCCGTGCGAGTGAGTTCGAAATTCGTGTGCAGTTCGACGGACGCATCGGGGCAATCGGCCCCCGGCACGTCGCAACCCGACGCGAAAACGACTAGAAACTCGCCGGCCTGCAAATTCACGCTGGGAAACGTCCACTTGGCGAGGTTGCCGGGATTGTCGGTCAAATGCCAGCCGCCCAAGTCGACGGCCTCGTCGCCGGCATTGAAGATTTCGATCCAGTCGCGATACGCCCCCGTCGAATCGGCCAGCGTCGAGCCGTTGCTGGCCATGAACTCACTGATCACCGGCGCGGCGGCCAGCATCTGCCGCGGTTCGAGCGTTTCCAGCGACGCTACGCGACGTCGACGGGCGGTGCGGGAAACGCGACGGGCGCTTGGCTGCGGCATGGTCGATTCCAATGAGTTCTTATTGGTTGCGTGTGCCTGCGGTCGAGAGGTTCCGTGCGGTCCGCTCTGGCTTGACGCGAACGAACCGGACGAAACCTCATGTTCCCGCACAACAAAAAAAACGCGCCGAGCGATTTGCCGGCGCGCTGAGGGCTTGTCGAAGCGAGTCAGATTTGAGTATTCACGCAGCGCGGCGTGCGGCTTTTCGTCGGCGACACGCCAACCAGCCGCCAACCGCACCGATCGCGCACAATACGACCGAGGACGGTTCGGGAACGACCGCGTTGAGCTGCATGGCGTTGAGAAAAATGCTGTGGTTGTCGATGCCGTCGGCGCTCTTTAGCCCCGACAAGACCAAGGTGCCCGTGGCATCGGCGGTGGCGAGCAACGTGAAGCGGAAATCGTCGTTGTTCCTCGGCAGCGCGTCGCCGGCAAACTGGTACGGCACCGGTCCGGCATCGCTCGACCAGGTGCTGGCCCTTGCGCCTGGGCTGGAGCTGTCGTAGGACCACAGCGTTACCAGGTACTGTTGATTGGCCGCTAGCCCGTCGACGGTGACGTCCATGCCGTTGCCCAATTCGGCGGCCACATTGACGGCAAAGATGAAGTCTTGCAGCAGTTCGCCTTGAGTGAAAATCGCATCGTTGACGGGAGTCGTGCGGGTACGTTCCTGCAGCGTCGCGCCGCCGACGCCCGATAGCGTTACGGTCTTGCCGCCGAAAGTAGATCCGTTGGCAGCCAAATTCATTTGATCGAAGTCTGGGAGGGTCGTCACGCCGCTGCCGAAGTCGACGGCGAGCGCGGCGATGGGATCGATCGTCATCGCCGACGTCTGCTCGAGTTGGAAAGCGTTGACGAATACGGCGGGATCCGTCGTGGTGGTCAAGGCGTCTTTACGTCCGCGCAGAGCAACGGACCCGTCGGCGCTGGCCAAGACCGTGAAGTCCATTCGGTAATTGTCGTCGGTCGTCGGCAGCGTCGAGCCGTTGAACGTGTAGTTGTTGCGAAAGGTCACGCCATTGGCGGCCCAATCCGACACGCGGTCGCGTGTGCTGCTGTTGTCGTACGACCACAGCGAGCCGCTATATACGCCATAGGGCGTCAGGCCGGTGACGTATACGTCGAGCCCGCGTTGGACGCCCAGATTCGCGGCGCTGGTGGTCGAGAACGTGAAGTCGCGAAGCAAGTCGGACTGCGTGAATACGCCGCCGTTCGTCGGCACGGCCCGCAAGCGATCGTCGTAACCAACGCCGCCGGCATTCTGAATGGTCACCGTCGCCGTGCCAACCGTTGCGATCGAGTCGGCGGTTTGCGCGGCGGTTCCAACACCGCCGCCAATTAGAAACGAATCGAATCCGGCGGCCGTCGGACCGGCGCCGGCAGGTCGTTCGTCGATGTCGACGCGAATCGACTCCGCGCGAACCGAGATTTGCGCCAAAGCGAGGCAAATCAAGAAAAAAGCTGCACCGCTAACGATTGAACGTAAGGTGCGAATCCGAGTTGTGCGAAGCAAAGTCACTAGCGGCTCCCTCTGAGTTGTCTTGCTGACGCCATTACTCGGCACCAGGAATACGACGTTGAATACACGATGCGCGGACCTGATCGGGACAGTTTAACGGTTTGATTTTATTTTTCCCTACAACCACTTGCAAGTCATTTTTCAAAAAATACTGGTGGCCGGTGGCTAACGAACGCCGCGACCGCGATCGCCAGAATTCTCGATTCTCGCCGCAACGGGCGATGCGAAGGCGTGGAGCCAATTCCCACGCCGGCTCTTGCCCCCGGGGTGGAAAGAAAATTAGTTTTTAGTGTGACGTTATTCTGGTTCACACGGCCGGCGATTTCAACAAGTTTGAATAAGAAACCGGTGATTTTCCGACGATTTGCGATCGCCCCACTGAACATCGGCGGCTGAATTGCGATTCGCTCGTGGTATGTTTGCTCGGCTTGTCGTATCGGACTGCTGCGGGCACGGCGGCGGTGGTTTTCCCGCGCCGATCCTGCGGGAAAAGGAAAGAAAGCGTGCCGCCGCGGCAATTGCCAGCGATGTCGCATCCCCGCATTCCAAACTGGCCGCTGCCGAATCCGCGTCATAGAATGAATCTCGTGGCCACGATCGGCCCGGCGGCGGCAAATCGCCGGCTGCCGCGCCGAAGCTCGTCGATCCTTGCCGCCGCACCGCAAAGATCAATACCTCTCGCCGAAACGATTGCGATGAAGGCGTCGTTGAACTTGCTCGCCCTGTTGCTCGTCGCCGGCACGATGGTCGTTTGGCTCGCGTCTGCGTCCCAGGCCCGCGGCGAAAACGGCGCGCAGTCGAGCGAAGACGAAACCACCGCACTGGCGGCCCGCGTCGCCAAGCTGATCGAAGGACTGGATGCCTCGCGGTTGGCCGACCGCGACGCCGCGGAAAAAGCCCTCGTCGCGCTGGGCCCCTCGGCGCTCGACGTCCTGCCGCAAGGCGATGGAAAACTGTCGGCCGAAGTGAAGCAGCGGCTGGTGCGCGTGCGGCGTCAACTGGAACTGGCCTTCGCCAAGTCCGCCGCCAAGGCGTCGCTCATTTCGCTCGGTGAAGCCGAACGACCATTTTCCAAAATCCTCGCGGCGCTCGCCAGGCAGTCCGACAATCCGCTCGTCGACGGTCGCGCGGCGAGCCAACCCAGCGAGCCGCCGGCCGACCCGCGTATCCGTTCGAATTTCACGGACACGCCGTTTTGGCAAGCGCTCGACCGCACGCTCGATGCGGCAGGCTGTTCGCTGGCCATCCGCGACGCCAGCGGCGACGAACCGCTACGCCTGGTCGTTGTGTCGCGCCGCGACGGCGAGCGCCCCCGCGGCCAGCGAGTCGCGTATCGTGGCCCGCTCCGTTTCGAACTCGCCGATATCGACGTCAAACGAGACGCCGCGGCCGCCGCTGGCGGATTGCTTCGCGTCGTCCTCGAAACCGCCTGGGAACCGCGGCTGCGGCCGATCTCGTTTTCGCTCTCGGCGGGCGATCTGGCCGCGACCGACGATCGAGCGCGACCGCTCGGCGTCGCCACGCCGCAAGCCAACTGGGGCACCACTTCGCTCGGCGGCCAAGGAGCAATTCGCCTGAGCTTGCCGTTCGCGATGACGGAGGACGCCACTTCGTTCTCGCTCAAAGGCCGCATGACCGCGCTGCTGCCCGGTGCGGACGTCGTGTTCCGCTTCGGCAATCTGGATGCCAAGAAACCGGCGGCCGCCAGTGCAACCGCCCCGCTCGCCTTGCAGACGATCGGCGACGCCACGGTCCGCCTCGAATCGTTTCGCCGCCACGACGATCGCTGGGAAGCCCGCTGGGAAGCCCGATTCCGCGTAATCTACGACAACCCGCAAGAGGCCGTGCAGTCGCACTTCGATTGGCTTTACAAGAGCCGCGCCGCGTTGACCGTCGCCGACAAGCGCCGCGAGCCGATTCGCTACGACGCTCAAGCCGCCGAAGAAGGCGTCGTCGCTACCTATTCATTCCCCGCCCGCGATGGCGACCAGCCGGGCGACTTCTCGCTGCTCTACACGACGCCGGCGGTAATTCTCTCGCTCCCCTACGAATTCGAATTCCGCGATGTCCCGCTCCCCCGCTAAACAATCGCGCCAAGCCCCAGCCGCCACCGCTTAACCACAGAGGTCACGGAGGAGGAGCACGGAGCGGCACAGAGGAAGAAGAAATAGGGTTAGGGTGAATGGCACTTCCTGAGTCGTAAGTTGTTGCGGTGATTTGATATAGGCGCAAA
>JBBDYI010000185.1:0-9216 GCA_040901705.1 Pirellulales bacterium
GCGGCGGGCCAATTCCCCCCCGCGATGCCGGGGGGCGAACCTCGCGATTCAAGCTGGACGCCCTCATATCGGGGGCATATCATGAGGTGTCGACGGGTTCCCCACCGAAAACGAACTCCGAACAGCGACGCCCCGATTGAACTTGCCCGTCGCGGCGGCGTCGTCCCACCTCGCATCGCGTCCCACCTTATGCGACGGTCGCATTCATACACCTCGGCCGCGCGCGCCGCGTTGGCGCTTGCCGGTCTGCTGTGGTCGACGCACATCGGCGTTACGGCCGACGTTGCCGACGATCACGCGGCGGTTGCCGCCCAGAGCACCGCAGACACGCCGGCATTCTCCGCCGAGCAGATCGAATTCTTCGAGCGCAAGGTGCGCCCGCTGCTCGCCGCCCGCTGCTTCGAGTGTCACGCCGCCAAGAAACAAGAGTCCGGCCTGCGGCTCGATAGCCGCGCGTCGTTGATAACCGGATCGGACGACGGACCGGTCGTCGATCTCGCCGCGCCGCTCAAGAGCAAGCTGCTCGACGCCATCGGCTACGAAGGCGACACGCAAATGCCGCCGGAGAAGAAACTTGCGGACGACGATATCGCCACGTTGCGGCAATGGATCGAAATGGGCGCGCCTTGGAACGCCTCGGCGACGCCCGTGCTCACCGAGGAGCAGTTGTTCGAGCAGGCCCGGGCGAGTCACTGGGCGTTTCAGCCCATTCGTGCTCCAGCAATTCCCGACGTTAAACAACCTCAAGCCGCCGCGGGACCGATCGATCGCTTCATTCTCGCCCGGCTCGACGCGGCCAACCTCGCGCCGTCGCCCGCCGCCGACCGCCGCACCCTGATCCGACGGTTGTCGTTCGATCTCATCGGTCTGCCGCCCACTCCCGACGACGTCGAATCGTTCGTCGCCGACGAAAGCCCGGACGCCGCCGCGCGGCTGGTCGATCGCTTGCTCGCCTCGCCCAGCTATGGCGAACGGTGGGGACGCCACTGGCTCGACGTCGCCCGCTATGCCGACACGCGCGGATACGCCTTCGGTCGCGAGCGGCGGTTCGCGTATTCGTACACCTATCGCGACTACGTCATCCGGGCGCTCAACGCCGATCTGCCGTTCGATCGTTTCGTCACCGAGCAACTCGCCGCCGACCGGCTGGAACTCGGCGAAGACAAGCGCCCGCTCGCCGCGCTGGGGTTCTTGACCGTCGGCCGCCACTTCGACAACGTGCCCGACGACATGGACGAGCGGATCGACACGGTGACGCGGGGCTTTCTCGGCCTGACCGTCTCGTGCGCACGCTGCCACGATCACAAATTCGATCCGATTCCGGCCGAGGATTATTACTCGCTCTACGGCGTGTTCGCCAGCACGAAAGAACCCGAAGAGCTGCCGATCATCGGCGAACCGACCGAGTTGGCGGCGTTCGCCGAGTATCAAAAGAAGCTCGACGCGCTGCAGAAGGAATATGACGACTACCTTGGTGCTCGTTATGCCGAATTGCTCGACGCCGCGCGGCGACGGACCGAGGATTACCTGGCCGTAGTGGCGACCAAGCCGGCCGAAATGTTTCGCGACCGCGAGTTTGCCTTGGCGCTGCGGGCCGAAGACCTCAAGCCGCGGCTGCTCGAACGCTGGCGGGCGTACATCGCCCAGCGGGCCAAGCCGGACCATCCCGTGTTCGGCCCCTGGCGAAAACTGATGGACCTGCAAGAGCCGAAGTTCGCCGAGGCCGCGCCGTCCGTGCTGGCCGCCATCGCCGACGACGAAAAACTAAATCCACAGGTCAAAGCCGCGCTCGCCGCCGCGCCCCCCACGTCGCGCGAGCAAGTCGGCCGCCTCTACGGCAAGTTATTCGCCGACGTCTACGCCAAGGCCAACGAGAAAGATCCGCCGCCCGGCGTCGACGAATTACGCAAGGTGATGCTCGCCGACGACGCGCCGACGGCGATCCCCAAGGATCAGACGCAAGACTATTTCAACCGCGAGGAGAGAAACCACTCCCGCGAGCTAAAACGCAAGATCGACGGCCACCAGGTCCGCTCGCGCGGCGCTCCGCCGCGGGCGATGATGCTCGTCGACGCACCGCAGCCGTTCGATCCATACGTGTTCGTCCGCGGCAACCAACATCGCCACGGCAAGAAAGTGCCGCGGCAATTCCTCAAAGTGCTCTCCAACGCTCAGCGCAAGCCGTTCGCCGACGGCAGCGGCCGCGCGGAACTGGCCGCGGCGATCACCGCCCAAGACAACCCGCTCACCGCCCGCGTGATCGTCAATCGGCTATGGATGCACCACGTCGGCCAGCCGATCGTCGCCACGCCCAGCGATTTCGGCTTGCGGAGCGATCCGCCGACGCATCCAGAGTTGCTCGATTACCTCGCCGATCGCCTGCGGTCGCAAGGATGGTCGCTGAAACAACTACATCGCGAGATCGTCCTCTCCAATACCTACCAACAGCAAAGCGCCGACCGCGTCGACGCCACCGCGGCCGATCCGGAGAACCGTCTGGTATGGCGAATAAACCGCCGCCGGCTGGAGTTCGAGCCGCTCCGCGACGCGCTGGCCGCCGCCGCCGGATCCCTCGATCTTCGCCAAGGCGGGCCGCCAGTCGATCTCGTCGCCCAGCCGTTCACCACGAGGCGGGCCGTGTACGGTTTCATCGATCGCCAAGACTTGCCGGGCTTGTTTCGCGCGTTCGACTTCGCCAGCCCCGATCAAAGCACGGCCCAGCGTCCGCAGACGACTGTGCCGCAACAAGCGTTGTTCCTGATGAACTCGGCATTCGTCGCCGAACAGGCCGGCCGGCTGGCGACGCGCCGCGACATCGCGAACACCGGGGTGCCACTGGCTCAGCCAGTGCTGCCCGCCGCCCGGATCGACGCCATGTACCGCTCTCTGTTCGGACGTCCGCCGTCGGAGCAGGAAACCGCGCTGGGCGTCCAGTTCATCGCGGCCAACGGCTCGCCCGAAGTGGCCTGGACCCGTTATGCTCAAGCGCTATTGATGTCCAACGAGTTCTGTTTTGTCGACTGATGTGGCACGGACGACGCATTCGCCGCTGACCGCCCGACTGGCCGCCGCCATGGTGCGCCACCGCCTCTGGTTGCTCGTCGTCGCCGCCGCGATCGCCGCTTGGGCGGTTGTCTCCGCACCGCGCGTCGAGTTCGATCGGTCGCTGGAAAACATGTTCGCGGCCGACGATCCCGTGTTGCCGCCGTTTCGCCGCTTGAAGCGCACGTTTCACGCCGGCGACGTCGTGCTGGCGGCCTACGCCGACGACCAGTTGTTCTCGGTCGACGGTCTCAATCGTTCTGAGCGAGTCGCCAAAGAAATCGAAGCCATCGCCGGCGTCGACACGGTCGTTGGCCCGCATAGCAGCTTCCTGAAACCGGCGATCCTGTTGCCGAAGAATCCGTGGTCTGAGCGGCTGATCGAAACGTTCGCCGGCTTCACGCACAGCCGCGACGGACGCACCGCCGCGCTCATCTGCGTGCTCGCCGACGACGCCGACCATACCGCGACCGTGACCGCGATTCGCGATATCGTCGAGCGCCAACCGTTGGGCGTCATCGCCGGCGAACCGGTCATGATCGTCGACGGATTTCGTTATCTCGAAGAGGACGGCCGACGGCTCGGCTGGATCACGACGGCGCTTCTGGCGCTGGTGATCGTAATTTGCTTCCGCAGCCTGCGGTGGGTGGTCGTGCCGTTATCCGTCGTCGTCTGGACGCGGCTCGTCACCGAGGCTCTCCTCGTCGCCGTCGGCCTGCGGATGTCGATCGTCAGTTCGATGCTCGCGGCCATCGTCACCGTCGTGGCCGTGGCGGCGACGATGCACGTGATCGTCCGTTTTCGGCAAGCCCGCGCCGGCGGACGTTCCGCGACCGGCGCGATGCGGCAGACGATCGCGCTGCTGGCCGTGCCGGTGTTTTGGGCGTGTGCGACCGATGCGATCGGGTTTGCGTCGCTGCTGATTTCCGACGTCGCGCCCGTGAGAGATTTCGGCCTCATGACGGCCGTCGGAGCGCTCGTCGTGCTCTTGGCGCTCGTGCTGCTCGCCCCCGGATTGGCGCTCTTTGGCCGCTGGGACATCGACCCGCACCGCGTCTGGGGTGAAAGTCACCTCGACGACGGACTGGCCCGCTCGCTGCGATTGGTCGAGCGATATCCACGCGGGATCGCCACGGCCTCGTCCATCGTCATCGCGGTGCTCGGATTCGGCATGCTGTTGCTGCAAGTTGAAACGGATTTCACCCGCAACTTCCGCCGCGACAGCCCGATCGCCCAGTCGTACGACTTCATCGAATCGCGCCTCGGCGGCGCCGGTGTGTGGGATATTGTCTTGCCCGCGCCGGAAAAACTCGACGCGGCATACTTGGACCGCGTGCGGAAGCTACAAGCGCGGCTCCGCGGCCCCGAGTTCGCCAACGGCCCGCCGACTGGCGTGCTGAGCCTCGTCGACATCCTCGACGGCGTAACGAACGACGGCTTGCGCAAAGTGCCGCAGTCGCTGCACGATTTCGTGTTTGCCCGCGGCATCAACGCGATCGGCAGTAAATCGTCGCTCGTACGGTCGTTCTACAACACCGATCCCGCAAATACCGATCCCGCAGCGCCGCAGCGGCACTACTACCGGATCATGCTCCGCGCCGAAGAGCGCAAAGAAAGCAGCGAAAAACAAATCCTCATCGACGACGTCGTGCGAATCTGCCAGGAGGAATTCCCCCAGGCGTTCGATTCGGCGGCCGACCTCGGTTCCACGCCCCAGTCGACCGCCGTGACAGGCTACTACGTGCTGCTGACCCGGCTAATTCATAGCATCCTCGCCGATCAATGGCGGATGTTCGCTTTGGCGAGCGCCGGAATCGCGCTGGCAATCGCCGTGGCGTTTCGCAGCCTGCGGATGGCCGTTGCCGCGATGGTGGCGAACTTGATGCCCGTCGCGGTGGCGCTCGGCATTTGGGGCTGGCTCGGCTTGAAGGTCAATATCGGCACCGCCATGATCGCCGCCGTGTCGATGGGCTTGTCGGTCGATTCATCGATTCACTACCTGGCCGAGTTCCGTCGCCGCCGACGCGTGGGGCATTCCGTTTCCGCGTCGCTCCGCGCGGCCCACCAAGCCGCCGGCCGCGCGATGTCGTTCGCCACGCTAGCCCTGGTGGTCGGATTCGCGGCGCTCCTGCCCAGCGAGTTCGTGCCGACAATCTACTTCGGCTCGCTCGTCGCCCTGGCGCTCGTCGGCTCACTGGTGGGCAATCTGATCCTCTTGCCGCTGCTGTTAAAGTGGCTGTTTCGCGACCCCATCGCGTAAACGGGACGGAAGATATAGTGGCTTACGTGCCACAGATGCTCGCGCCATACGTCAACAGCGCGCATTTTGCGTAACAGGTAAACAGATAACCGAGACCGACCCGCCAGTCGCAAAAAAAAACGCGGACCAGCCGCTCGCCGGTCGTCCTTGACGATGCGGCAGAGCTGCCCCCGCCTTCTTGTCTACTGTTGTTCTACTTTCCTGGCAAAAATGCCCAGGGATAAACACGTCGCATGAATTACTTCGCCCACGGCTGCCGGTTCATCGACGACCCGTACTTTCTCGCCGGAACGGCCGCGCCGGACTGGCTCGTCGTCGTCGACCGTCGCGTTCGTGTCCGCCCCAAACATACCCAGCCGTTCGCCGCGGACGACGACCCCCGCGTCGCCGCTTTTGCCCGCGGAATCCTCCAGCACCACGCCGACGATGCCTGGTTTCATGTCAATCGCGCGTTCTACGAGCTATCGACCGAGCTAACGGCCCAAGTCCGAGCGACGCTACCGACCGACGGCGGCTTCAGGGCAAGCTTCCTCGGCCACATCCTCGTCGAACTCTTGCTCGACGACGTCCTCATCGCACGCGATCCGGCCATCTTGGACAAGTATTACGCCGCAATCGGCAGCATCGATCCGCACTTCGTCCAGCGCACGGTCAACCGAATCGCGCCGCAGCAGACCGATCGGCTGGCATGGTTCATCGAGCGGTTTTCGGCCGAACGGTTCTTGTCGGATTACGCCGACGATGAGAGACTGCTGTTTCGGCTGAATCAAGTCAACCGGCGAGCCAACCTCCCGCAACTGCCAGAGCAATTCGCCAGCCTGTTGCACGAAGCACGCCACAAAGTTCGCGACAACCAACATCGACTGCTAACCCCCGACTCCTGATCCCCGACCCCTGATCCCCGCCCCCTGCCCCCGCCCACTCCCCGGAGCTTCGACCAATGAAATACGGAATGAACCTGCTGCTGTGGACCGACACGCTCAAGGACGAATTGATTCCGGTGCTCAAGCAACTCAAGAAAATCGGCTACGACGGCGTCGAGCTGCCGATCTTCGAATTGGACGTCGCGAAGTTTGCCCGCTGGGGAAAAATTCTCGACGATCTCGGTCTCGGACGCACCGCGGTTACGGTTCGCGGCGGCGACGACAACCCGATCGACCCCACTGCCGCAGTTCGGGCCAAAGGCGTCGAGAACAACAAACGCACCCTCGATTGCTGCCACGCGGCGGGGGCAACAATCCTCGTCGGGCCGTACCACTCGGCGATCGGCCAATTCAGCGGGCAAGGCCCCACCGACGACGAGTTCAACTGGGGCGTCGATTCGATGCGGGCGACCGCCGAGCACGCCCAACAGGCCGGCGTGATGCTCGGCATCGAATACCTCAACCGTTTTGAAACGTATCTGCTCACCAGCGTCGCCCAAACGGTCAAATTCGTCAAAGCGGTGAAGCATCCCTACTGCCGCATGATGTACGACACGTTCCACGCGAACGTCGAGGAGAAGAACATCCCCGATGCCATCCGCGCCGCGTCAAAGCATATGGTCCACGTCCATATTTCCGAAAACGACCGCAGCACGCCGGGCGCGGGGCACGTCGACTGGGCCGATACCTTCGACACTCTCAAGGAAGTCGGCTACGACGGCTGGCTGATGATCGAGGCATTCGGGCTGGCCCTGCCAGCGCTGGTGGCGGCCACCAAGATCTGGCGGCGGATGTTCAAGAGCGAAATGCAGCTTGCCAAGGATGGACTGGCGTTCATGCAACAGGAGTGGGGCAAGCGCGAGCGAAAGCGGCCAGCCGGCAAAAAACCGGCGAAAAAGCCGGTAAAAAAGCCGGCCCGACGGGGCAACCGCTAGGCAATTCCCTCGAAAAACTGGCCGCCCCGGCACTCACCAAAACCGCCTAACCTCGCGAACAAGAATCCTTCGCAAAGGTGGTGGGAAGCGGCTTTTCCGGAAATTTCGATAATTCCGACGCCCCAAACATTGAACCGGAAGATTTTCCGGGTATAGTCATGGTGAATAGGGCGAACCGCAATCGGTCCAAGTGCGGCCAAAGTAAACGGGTGATATTGATCTACCGTGCAGTTTTCGCACCATTGAAGTAACACCTTTCCGAGGATGAGGAGGTGGCTAATGCATTTGCGTAACATTCTGACTTGCTTCTGCGCCGCGCTGTCGTGCGCGAGTGTGTCTTATGGTGGCGTCTTGCCGACGAACACGCCCACTGGGTTTGTCCGCGCCGATGGCGACGAATACCCGATTGTGTTCGAACTCGACCAAGAGTCCGGCAAGTGGGGCTTCAACTTCTTCGAAGACCAGCCCGGATATCGCATCAGCATGTCGGGCGTCGTCGACCCCGATCCGTCGATTGGATACGGCTTTGCCGTGACCGATTTCGGCGCGCCCAGCAGTTTCGGATTCACGATCTCCTCGCCCATCGCCTCGGTAACGGCACCGACCGAAGTGATTGCCTCGATCGATGGCGGGTTGAACGACTTCACCGGCAACGGCATTTCGATCACCCCGACCTTGGGCGATCTCGATGGCGACGGCCCGGCCGAAATCCAGGTCGCCAGTGCCGGTGTGCCGCTCGAAAACATGGGCGTCGACGTCGGGCTAGCGGCCTCCTTTGGTTCAGGCCCCGCCGGCGCGCAACACGTTTACGGGCCCTACTCGACACCGATTACGGTTGGCCCGAGCAATGGTCCCTATACGACGCTCCAGGTCGATGTCGGCTTCATGCTCTCCGGCGGCGGCGACATCGCGGCTCTGACCGGCCATGCGGAAATCGCCGAACAAGATGGCATCGTTCCCGAACCCGCCTCGCTTGCGTTGGCCGGTTTGGGGTTGGCGTGCATCGGAGTCGCGCGTCTGAGGCGGAGGAAATAGCCCCGGTCCGCTGGTCTCGGCGGCGATTGACCGCGCAAGGCCGTTTTGTTTGAGATTAGTCGAAACCATTTGCCCGATGTGGCATTTTCATTTGGTCCTGGCGATTGAAGCGATTCCGGCACAGCAGTTGAGCAACAACGACGTGAGGTTAAGCTAATGACGGTCCCAATCCATCGTGTCCTAACAGCCCTGTTTTTGGGTTTGCTTCTCGTTTCGCCATCGATGGCGGACGTCATCGACATCGGTCCGCCGGACGACGGCGACGAATACAAGATTCCCTTCGGCGTTCACATGCGTGCCGACGGTCGCGACTGGGAACTGCCCATTGAAATCATTGAAGGCACCGACCGTCGCAGCTTTGAACGGATCTACGAAAGCGACGTCGACGGCGATGGCTTCCGCGTCATGATTTCCGGCGTGCTCGATCCCGACCCATCCATTTCGTACGCCATCGCGGTGACCGACTTCGGCGCTCCGACGACGTTCTCGTTTACGTTCACGACGCCCATCGCGCCGACGTCGGGTATCGTTTCCGGCTCCGTATCGGCCGGCTTGACCGATTCGACGGGCAACGGTGTTTCGATTACCCCCGCGGTTGCGCTGGGCGATCCGGACGGCGACACCATCGCCGAGTTGCAAATCAACGAAGTGGGCATCGGCGGACCTCCGGTGTTCACAAACATGGGCGTCGACGTCGGGGGCGCGGTCTCGTTTGGCCCTGGACTGCCCGGAGCCAACCACGTTTACGGACCGTTCGTGGCCGGACCTCAGGCCGGACCCGCCGGTGTGTGGACGTCGCTTCAAACGCGTATTTCCTTCACGCTTTCCGGCGGCGAAGACATCGCCGCCGTGACGGGTTTCGCCAGCATCGAGCAGATACCTGAGCCGAGCACGATGGCGCTAGTGGCCATCGGCGTGGTTTCGATGTTGGGCCGTGTCGCCCTGCGACGCCGCAAGGCGTAGGTCTGTCGATCGGTTGGCCACGGCCGCCAAAGAATTGCGAAGGTACATTGGCAGGGGG
>JBBDYI010000185.1:9226-24541 GCA_040901705.1 Pirellulales bacterium
CGGGCCGCTGTCGTATGGTCGCCGCAGACGATTGCGTCAATCGCGCAATGATTGCCTCAGCTCGTCGAGCACCGCCAGATAGTCGTCCAACGCAATTCCGTCGACGCTCGCTTCCCGCCGTTTTGATACGCCGTCGACGCCGCCCGCCGCGACGGTGCACGCGATGAGCCGGGCCTGATCTTCCGTCGTCCACGCGGCGGCCAGATTCCGCCTGCCACGCACCGCCGCAACGCCTAGCGCCAGCGCGTACGCGCCCCAGTTGCTGACGCCGGCGACGATCGTGTAGTCCGTCGCAATCCGGCACGCCGTGTGGGCCGCCGGGCCGACGCGAATCGCCTCGCGCAGCAGCGACCACGGAAAGCGGCCCATGCCGATTTCGTTGCCGCCATCGCCGATGCCGATCGTCGCAATCGCCAGGTTACGCTCGGCGATTCGCTCGAAGATACGATGCGCCGGCGGCGTGTATCGATCGATAATCGCGCCCCGCATGTTATGGTGCGCGTCGCGATGCTTGGGCGGTGTTTCGGCCGCAAATCGTTCGGCGTTGGGCAACCCTTCGCGCTCACCGACGCTGTCGAATGTATGGCTCGGACCCGCCCGCTCGATCGCCACGACGTGCGTCAAGCCCCGAGGGCACTCGCGATCGAACAGCGCATCGACCCAAGCGTCGAATTCCCCGTTCGCGCCTCCGCTTGCCGGCATTGCAACGATTTCGCACGATGGCGGCGACAGATTCCATAGCGCGGCGCCGGCTTCCAAGAGCGGCGCGCCAAAGGCGTCGCTCACCAGCAACGCGCTCGAACCCGTCGCCGCAAGCGCCCGCGCGAGAAACAGCGCGCCGGGCGGTCCGTCGGTTTCGGCAGCCGGCGGATCGGCATCGGCGATGCAAAACCCCGTGACGATCGCCACGCGTCGGCCGCGCTCGGCCAATTCCGTGGCCGCGCGTTCGAGGTCGCCGTAGCCGAGCGGCTCGCCGTTGTGTCGGTAACTCGCAACGCCCCGCCCGCCAGGATCGCGGCGAACGATCGTTTCCCACAGGTCCCACGGCGGCGGGCGGATTTCAGTACGCGGTTCCATAGTTTTCTGATGTGTCGTTTACGTGCTGTCCGCGAACCGCGGCCGGCGCTTCCGCCGCCGCCGGTTTGCGCTCGGTAAGTCGAATCTCTCGGATACGGCTCTCTCGGATACGACAAACAGCGTGGCTCCGCCGCGCAAACTTGCTAGTTATGACCCCTGTCGTGCAGTTCAATTTTTTTCGCGGCAATTCGCTCCGCGATGGGATTCGCAGCCACCGCCGAGCGTGTTAGAATCTGCGGCTTTATGCCATCGGCGAATCCCGGAACTTCTGCCGTCGTGCGATTCAGGGTGGTTGACAATGTGTGCGAAAGGGCTACAAATGAGAGACAAGACTTTGTGAAAAAAATCACAAGGTCGCTCTCTGCGGGACATTTTTACTCATTTTTGTCGCCGCAAACTGCCAGCCAGTAGGGATTTGCGCCCAAATTGCTGGTTGAACAGCCCATCGGCAGATTTGATTCGTTAGGGTTTGGTTTGATTTCCCGTCGCGACCGGCGTCACCGATGGGCTTGTTAACCGTACAGAGTGTAATTCGATGGCGGAAAAGAAGAAACTGACGACCGCCGAAATCCTCGCGATGGCGCGCGGCAAGGCCGCCGCAGCAGCCGAATCGAAATCGGCCGCCGAACCGCCGCCGTCTGGAGGTCAGTCGCCGTCGACCGAGTCGGCGGCCGCATCGAACGCGGCAGAAACCCCCGCAGCGGCATCGCCCGCAGCCAAGTCAAAGCCAGCTGCAAAGCCGGCCGCCAGTTCCGGTGGACGTCCGAGCGTCGCCGAAATGCTGGCGATGGCCCGCAACAAAGATGGCGGCAAGCCGGACGCATCCGCTGCCCCGGCCGCGGCAAAGCCGGCGGAGAAAAAACCCGTCGAAAAGAAGGTCGCCGACAAGCCGGTCGCCAAACCCGCCGCCAAACCCACCGCTGGACCGGCAAAGTCCGGCGGTCCCGTCGATACGGCCAGCATCCTCGCCGCCGCGCGAAGCGGCGCAAAGCCCGGCCCCATGACCAAGGCTGAAGCCGCCGCAACGGTCAAGCCCGCGCCCAAAGCGAAGCCGGCCGCGCTCGTCATGCCGGCCAAACCGGACTACGCCAAATCGAGCTCCGCGAAACCGCGGGCCAAAGCCACGGCTGGCGACGAAACCCGCCGCGGGTTTCTCCATGTGATGCTCGGCTCGTTCCTCGGCGTCGGCATGACGTCGATCGCCGGCGTGTCGGCGCTGTGGACGCTTGGTTTGGCGCGGTTCATGTTCCCGAACATTCTCACCGAGCCGCCGAGCCGCTTCAAAGCCGGCCCCAAAGAAGCGTTCGCCCCCGGCGTGGTGGAAACGAAATACAAAGCGCAATACGGCGTGTGGATCGTCAACGGCGAATACAACGGTAAACAAGAGCTTTACGCCCTCAAGTCGGTATGCACGCACCTCGGCTGCACGCCGAACTGGCTCGAAGCCGAGCAAAAATTCAAATGTCCCTGCCACGGCAGCGGTTTTTATAAGGACGGAATCAACTTCGAGGGGCCAGCACCGCGGCCGTTGGAACGCTATGCAATTCGCATCTCCGACGACGGCCAGGTGGAAATCGACCGCAGCCACACCTTTCAGGAAGAACTCGGCCAGTGGTCCGACCCCGCGTCGTTCATTCCGGGCACGGCCTGATCGATCTGATCGATCGCGCCGCGGCCCATTCGCCCGCTTACCTACAGCCCAAAGCCTAAGGTCTATAGCCTTCCCATGCCCTCCATCGGCGAAATCGTCCGCAACTCGCAAATCTGGAAGAGTGTTTTCCGACATCCGGCGCCGCTCGATCGGCGAAACCGGATCGTCGTGATGCTCACCAACTTTTTCCTGCACCTTCACCCCGTGTCGGTCAAAAAGCAGGGCATCGCGCTGAGCTACACGTGGTGCATGGGCGGAGTCACCTTCTTCCTGTTCCTCGTCGAGACCGTCACCGGCGTGCTGTTGATGTTCTACTATCGGCCGACGCTCGAATGGGCCTATGCCGATATTCTTGCGCTGCGGGACGTGGCGTCGCTGGGCATCTTGCGCGAACTCCATCGCTGGGGCGCACACGCCATGGTCATTACCGTCTGGCTACACATGTATCGCGTGTTCCTCACGGGCAGCTACAAACCGCCACGCGAATTCAACTGGGTCGTGGGCGTCGTGCTGCTGCTGCTCACGCTGCTGTTGTCGTTCACCGGCTACTTGCTGCCGTGGGATCAGTTGGCCATTTGGGCCATCACCGTCGGCTCGAACATGGCCCGCGCGACGCCCGTGTTGGGTTACGAAGGTCCGTTTCAGGCGGTGCTGAATATCGGCGGCGTCGACATGATTACTCAAGGTTCCGACGCCCGCTTCGGCTTGCTCGGCGCGCGGTTCGTCGGCGAAGAAACGCTCAACCGGTTTTACGTGCTGCACTGCGTCGCCATCCCGTTGGCGGCGGCGCTGTTAATAGCGATTCACTTTTGGCGGGTCCGCAAAGACGGCGGCATCAGCGCTCCCTTGTAGCTCAGCAATTTCGCAGGGGTGGGTCGAACGAAGTGAAGCCCACCGATTTGTGACCCGTTTCGCGGTGGGCATCGCTTCATTCGACCCACCCCACGCGACTTACACCGCCATTCATCATGCTCCGGCATTGACGCCGGGGCCAAGAAACTGACTATCGGCTATGCACTTTCCCGCACTACTGGCCGCTGGCGGATTGATCGACCAGGCGACGTTTTTGAGTGGCGTCAAGGGATTCCTGACGCTGTACTATCTGAGCCTCGCGCTGCTCAACGCCGTGGCCGCGTTCCTGCTTTGGCATCACTGGCATCGCCCGAAAGCGGCTGTCGTTTGGATGGTTTTCTCCGCGGTGGTTCTCGCCGGTTATTTTGCCCCGATGGCCGGCAGCGGCGATCCCGGTTTGACGCCTCGCATGCCAGAGGCCGTTGTCAACTTTCTCAACTCCTGGCTCAGCGGGCAAGTCGGCGCTATCGTCTACACGGTCGGCTCCGTCGTCTTCTTCTGCACGATATTCGTCGCCCGCGATTATTTCGTCCGACCGATGGTCGCCTGGACCTGTCTGAACCTGGCCCTCGTGGCGATGGGCCTGTCGATGGTCAATCAAAACTTCTGGCACGTGGTCAGCAAGGGCGACAACATCCCGATCATCGGCCTGATGTTTTTGCTCGGCTTCTTCACGTGGCTGGCCACGCATCGGGCGGTCATCAACGACAAGCGGATCGCCGAAGGCCTGCCGCCGCTGGAAAAGCTCGACGACGAAAAAGTCCTCGTCTGGCCAGACCTGGTCTACACCGAGCTGGTCTGCATGCTCGCCCTCACCGCGTTCCTGATCATCTGGGCGATCTTGATCCAAGCTCCGCTCGAACAGCCGGCCAGCCCCGTAAAGACGCCGAACCCGTCGAAAGCCCCCTGGTACTTCCTCGGCTTGCAAGAAATGCTCGTCTACTTCGATCCGTGGATGGCCGGCGTCGTCGCCCCCAGCCTGATCGTCGTCGGCCTGATGGCCATCCCCTATCTCGACTTCAACAAGAAGGGCATGGGCTATTACACGATCAACGAGCGGAAATTCGCCTACCTGAACTTCCAATTCGGCTTCCTGGTGTTGTGGGTCACGCTGATCGTGATGGGCACCGTGCTCCGCGGTCCGAACTGGAACTTCTTCGGACCGTTCGAGCCGTGGGATGCGCACAAGGTCGAAGCTCTCAAGAACGTCGATCTGTCGGAGTATTTCTGGATCGGCCTGTTGAACCGTGGCTTGCCGAAAGCTGCGCCGGAAAGCACTTTCCTGAGTTACAGGTTCCCTGTCGAGTTGGCTTACATTCTGTTGCGCGAAGCGCCGGGCTTCATCCTGATGAGTATCTACCTGTTCGTCGTCCCGCCGGCGCTGGCCATCGGCACGTCGCTGTTCCGCGGCATGTACCTCAAGATGGGCTTCATCCGCTACATGCTGCTGACCAATCTGCTGCTGATGATGGCGATCCTCCCCATCAAGATGGCGCTCCGCTGGTCCTTCAACCTGAAGTACATCATCCACATCGACGAGTGGTTCCTGAATTTCTAGCCCCCGCCACCCAATCCCCAGCCTCCAGTCCCCGACCCCTGCTTCACCCATGCCCGCAACGGAACAAACCTGGCGCAATCTCAAGTCGATGCACGTCGTGTTCGGCGTGTCGTCGTTGGCGCTGTTGGCGACGACGCTGTGGATGCTCGTGGCCGACCACGACCGCTCGTGGAAGGAACCCCAGCGTCAGTTTCGCACGATCGAGACGCGATATCTCACCATGCAGGCGATGCAGCAAGAGACCGCGGCGTTCGACGCCCGCCTCCGCGACCTCGAAGAGGCCGAGCAGCGTGCCAAAGCCAGCGACGCACCCGCCACGGTTGTCGACAATTTCATCGCGGAAGCCCGCCGGCTCGACGAGCAATATGAAACCGACGTCGGCCAGTCGCGGCTCGACGCCGTCGACGCGGCGGCAAAGGAACTCGACAAAAACACGCCCGCCGACGACGAGTCGAAGCTCGCCGCGGCCACGAAGGCCCGCGACGAGTTGGTCAAAGCCATGCTGGAGGTTATCAAGCAGGTCCAATTCGTCGAAAACGTCACGGCCGGGGAGAAGAAAACCAAAGGTTCCATTCGCGATCAGGCCCGCAGCAGCTACGAATTGGCAATCCGCGACAGCCTGCCCGCCACAGTAGCCGATGAGAGGCTCGGCACGTTCGAGAAGGTCGAGGAACAGGTGAACGACCTCGACCAAAGGATCAAAGAGATCAAGGCGCGTCGCAACGACCTCGAAGCGCTCGCGGCCCAGGTTACCGCACCGGTCGAAAACGCCGAAAAAGCCCTCAAGGAACACAAAAAAGAACTGGATCGTTTGCACAAGGCCGCCGAAAATCGCGGAGCCAACTTCGGCAAGTGGCTCCTCGAGTTTCCGATCTTCGACGCATTCGGCAGTCCCTTGAGGCCGATTCAGATTTGGCTGCCGGACCTCACGATCAAATACCCGCTAAATAAAGTCGCCCGCTTCGATCGCTGCATGACCTGTCACCTGGGCATGGATCGCTCCAAGCCCGGCTCGGCGACCGACCCGGCCTATCCGCACGAAAGTCGCTTGTTCGTCAACCTGATTCCACAGAAGCCGGAATCGGACGGCGACCAAGAGCGGCTGCCCACGTTGGAAAACGTCTACGGCATGAAGTTCGCCGACGCCGGCTTGCTCGACGAAACCGCGGTCACGGTCGTCGTCTTTCCGCGCTCCCCGGCCGCAAAATCCGGCATGCAGACTGCCGACGTCCTGACCGCGATCGGCGGCGCACGCGTGATCGATCGGGCGATGGCCAGGCGGTTGCTCGTCGACGCCGCCGAGTGGGGCCAGCCGATCGCCATCGAGGTCCGCCGTGGTCTGCCGCAGCCCTTCTCGGCCCATCCGCGGCTCGACTTGATCGGTGCGGACACCAGCCCGCACCCGTTCGCCCGCTTCGGCTGTTCGATTTGTCACGAAGGCCAGGGCACCGCCACGGCGTTTCAACACGCCGAGCACGCGCCCAACACGGTCGCCGACGAAGACCGCTGGCGCCGCGACTACAAGTGGTACGCGAACCACTATTGGGACTGGCCGCAGAAGCCGAAGCGGTTCATCGAAAGCAGTTGCTTGAAGTGCCACCACGAAGTGGTCGACCTGCGCGCAAGCGAGAAATTCCCCGACCCGCCCGCGCCGAAGCTCACCCACGGCTACGATCTGATCCGCGAATACGGCTGTTTCGGCTGTCACGAAATCAAGGGCTTCGCCGGGCCGGACAAGCGGATCGGCCCCGACCTGCGAATCGAGCCGGACTACTACGCCTGGGCGATCCTGCTCAAACAGCAAATCCAGCCGCGGCTCGCCGACCTCCAGCCGAAGATGCAATCCGCCGTCGAAGCGGAGCTGAAACTCGCCGCCGACCGCGATGAACTGGCCAAACAAAAGGCCGCCGCGACCGCCGCCAAGGACGACACACTCGTCGCCGACATCACCGCCAAGGAGGAAGCGCTGAAAGAGCCGCTCGCCGAGGCCACGGCCGCGCGCCTGACGATCGAAACGCCGCTGGGCGACTTGCAAACGATGTTGAACGTCGCCGAGCAAGTCCGTTCCATGCCCGAAGACGCCGCGGCCCGCGCGAAGCTGGTCGCCTCGCTGGCCGACGACGCCGAGCGCGAAAAGAAGCGCGCCGCACTCGACGATCAGCGTGCCAGGCTCGCCGCGGCCGTCGTAGCGTCGCGAACCGAAGAAGCCAAAGCCGCCGAGCAGGAAAGAATCGACCAACTCGCGGTTCAGCTTGCCGAAAACCCATCCCCGCTGCTCACGTCGACCGCCCACGACATGGGCGATCGCTTCAAGGACGTCGAAACGCCCGGCACGATGCGCAAGGTCGGTCCCAGCTTGCGATACGTCGGCTCGAAGGTCGACGGCGCGTTTCTGCACGCCTGGATCAGCAATCCGACGAATTTCCGCCCGTCGACGAAGATGCCGCGCGTGTTCGGCCAATACGACCACCTCGACGGCCAGAGCCTTAAGGACGCCAAACGGTTCGAGGCCGTCGAAATTCAGGGCATCGTCGCCTACCTGCTCGACAAGAGCCAAGCGTTTACGTACATGACGCCGCCCGCAGCAAGCGAAGAAGCCGACGCGCAGATCGACCGCGGCCGGCAGTTGTTCGTCACCCGCGGCTGTCTGGCTTGCCACATGCTCCACGAAGAAGGCGACGTCGATCCCGATGATCTCATCGCGACCGCACTGGCCAATGGCCATGAACACCAAGGGCCGGATCTGGCAAGGATCGGCGCTAAGCTCGCCGCGGGCGCACGCGAGTCGGGCCGCGATCCGGCCAAGTGGATGTATACGTGGCTCAAGCAGCCGAATCTGTACCACGCCCGCACCAAGATGCCTGACCTAAAGCTCGATCCGGTCGCCGTCATCGATCCGACGGGCAAGCCGGTCGTGGAAGAGGTCGACGGCAAGCAGATGACCAAGACCACCGACCCGGCCGCCGACATCGCCGCCTATTTGCTCAGCCTCGGCGGCTGGGAGCCGACCCCCACGCCGCAACTCAACACCGAGGACGTCGACCAACTCGCGCTCATGCACCTAAGCAAGGCGTATCGTGAGTCTGAAGCCAAGGAGATTCTCAAGTCCGGCTTGCGCCGCGATCCCGCCGAACTCAAGGGCGACGATGTCGAATTGGCTGTCGGCCGCACCGACTACACACAACCGGGAGCCATGGCGGCTCCGAGCCCCGACGAGTTGCAGCGCATGAAGCTGCTCTACGTCGGCCGCCGCGCGATCACCAAGTACGGCTGCTTCGGCTGCCACGACGTGCCCGGATTCGAGGACGCCAAAACGATCGGCACCGGTCTGGCCGACTGGGGCCGCAAAGAAGTCGACAAGCTGGCCTTCGAGCAGATCGCCCATTACCACGGCGGCCACGATAGCGATGGCCACGATAGCGATGGTCACAGCGGCGCTCCCGGCCAACCCACGGCCCACGACGAACAGATCGCCGAAGGCGACCTCACCGCCGACGAAAAGCGTCGGTCCGACGACCACGAATACTTCCATCACCAATTGCTCCACGGCGCGCGTGAGGGCTTCCTCTGGCAAAAGCTCCGCGAACCGCGCAGCTACGACTTCAAAAAGACGGAGACCAAGACCTACAACGAATGGCTCCGCATGCCGAAGTTCAACTTCCGCGGTAAGGAAGACGACATCGAGGCGATCATGACCTTTGTGCTCGGCCTGGTCTCCGAGCCGCCGGCCCCGCAATACATTTACGACCCGCCGCCGCGGCAAAAGTCGATCGTCGATGGATTGCTGGTCCTCGAAAAGTTCAACTGCGCCGGTTGCCACGTGCTGCGGCCCGATCGGCTTGCCGTCCAGTTCGAGCCCAGCCGGCCCGGCCAGCCGAGCCGCTTCCCCGCCCCAGAGGCGTTTCGCGGTTACGAATTCCTGCGACTCGATTCGACGCCGGCCGAAGTCGCGGCTTCGCTCGAGTCGGGCTACGACGCCCGCACACTGGCCGTGTTGCACGGTCTGCCCAGTCTCGGTGCGCCGGAGTTGAAGCCGTACCTCGTCGAGGAGGATGGAACGGTCTACGAGCCGGACCCGGAATTTCCGCCGCCGGCCGAATTGTTCCGGCCGTTCCTGCTCTGGAACTCCGCGCTGGTCGACGGTCAGATGCATTACGTCGGCCAGAAACCGACCAATGTCCCGTCGTGGCTTATCGATCCGAAGCAGTCGCATCCCGCCTGGGGCGGAACCGCCGCGCGGCTGATGATGCCGCTCGTGTATTCGCTGACCAAGCCCGCTCGCCCCTCCGACCTCACCGGCGACGGCACTTGGGCCCTCGTCCCGCCGCCTCTGATCGGCGAAGGCAAGAAGACGCAAACCGCGTGGCTCTACGACTTCCTGCTCGACCCGCACCAGATCCGTCCGGCGGCGGTGTTGCGGATGCCGAAGTTCAATATGTCGTCCGACGAAGCCCGCAAGCTCGTCGCCTACTTCGCGGCGGTCGACGACGTCGAGCATCCCTACACGTTCGACCGGCGTACGCGCAGCGAGCATTTGATTTCCACGGAAGCGTCGCGGCCGGACCGATTGAACGACGCGCTCAAGCTCACGGTCGTCGTCTGCAAGCAATGCCACCAGATCGGCGACTTCGCCCCGCCCGGCTTCGCCGCGTCGATGGCCCCGAATCTCGAACGCATCCACAAACGGCTGCGGCCCGACTACATCCGCCAATGGTTGGCCGATCCCACGTCGATCCTGCCATACACCAACATGCCGGCCAACTTCGAGCGGGATAAAGTGAATAATCAGGCGTTGTACCACGGCACCAGCGGCGAGCAGCTCGACGCCGTGGTCGACTTGCTGCTGAATTACGACCAGATCATGAAAGAGCGAACGACGATCGCCAAACTCGTCGAAGAATGGGCGCCGGCCGCCACGGCAACAAATGGCGCGGAAGCCCCGCCGGGGGCCGCCGCCGCGCCGCCGGACCAATGACGCGCGATGCGCCCACGATACGGCACCGATGCGGCGCCGATTGTCGACTACACGAGGTTGTTGCTGAACTCGGCCGATTCTCGCGAGACATCGGTTGACGAAAACGTACAATAAAGGAGCCTTCCCAATCCGTTGACCGCACATGCCATCGAAGGGCGGCGCGCTGCGGCCAACCTGCCGGTTTTTTCGTACCCATCCTGTTTTGTTCGGTTTCCTAGCTGCCCAGGGATCATCGAGGGCGGCGCCCACCGGTTTAGCGTTGGCGACTGGATCGCCGCCGCGGCCAAGGAGAGATGACGATGAGACTATTTCCCAAGATTTCGCTCGCCCTGTCGATCGCTGCGGCGTCCGCCACGGCCGCCCACGCCGTCGACTACGGCACGCTCAAGGGCACGTTCACGATCGCCGGCATGACGCCCACGATGAAGAAGATCGTCCCGACCAAAGACGTCGCGGTCTGCGGCAAACACGAATTGCACGAAGAAGAACTCGTCGTCGGCAAGGGCGGCGGCCTGGTCAACGCCGTGATTTACGCCCTCGGCGATCCCTCGGACTTCAACAAGCCCGTCGCGAACATCCACGAGAGCTACGCCAAGCTGAAGACCGAGCCGGCCGTGCTCGACAACAAGGGTTGCCGCTTCGAGCCGCGGCTGGCGATCGTCTGGACCGAGCAGAAATTCAAGATCAAGAATTCCGATCCGGGCATCGGCCACAACAGCTTCGGCCAGCCGTTCGTCAATTCGGCGTTCAACCCGCTGATCCCCGCCGGCGGTTCGGTCGACGTCCCGCTCGACAAGCCAGAAAAGCTGCCGTTCAAGGTGGCGTGCAGCATCCACCCGTGGATGGGTAGCTACGTTCTCGTTCGTCCCGATCCCTACGCCACGGCGTCCGGCGACAACGGCGGTTTCGAGATCGCCAACATTCCCGCCGGCGAGCACACGTTCCAGCTTTGGCACGAAACGCTCGGCTACCTCAAGAAAGTGAACATCGACGGCAAGGCCCAAGCCGAACGCCGCGGACAATATAAGATCACGGTCAAGCAGGGCGACAACGAAATCAAAATCGCCCTCGATGCCAAGGATTACAAGACGCAAATCGATAAGATCAAGTAACGGATAACGGACCATCCCGCGAAGCCGCCGCATGCGTCGGCCGATCGGCTTTGCCGATTGGCCGGCGCGGCGTTGCACGAAGGTGAATTCGAAAATGTGCCTTAAACACGCTACTACGTGGGCTGCGGTCGCCTTGTCGTTTGCGCTCGTCGGCTGCGGTCAGCAAACCGAAACGCCCGCGTCGGCCGACCCTTCCGAGGTCGAGGCCCTCTCGAAATTGTTCGCCGCCGGCGAGCAAAACACGGGCAAAACTCCCGTGGCGGCCACTTTCCAGCACACCGGCGGCTTTCAGACCATCACCGGCCGCATCCGTTACGACGGCACGCCCCCCGCGCGGCCCTCGATGTTGAGCAGCATCACCAAAGACCGCGAAATCTGCGTCCCCGGCGGCGCGGACATCCTCAGCGAGAAGTTGATCGTCAACGGTCAGAACAACGGCATCGCCAACGTCGTGCTGTACCTCAAAACTGAAAAGGGGCGCGTGGTTCCGATTCACGAATCGGCCCAATCGCCCGCCGGAACCACCCCCACGATCGACAACAAGGCTTGTGAATTTGTGCCCCACGTCGCCGTCGTTCATGTCGGCCTCGGTTCGGTGGCGTTGAAGAATCTCGATCCGGTGGCGCACAATATGAACATTCAATCGAGAACGAATCGGGCAGCCAATTTTACGTTGCCGCCGAATTCGTCGAGCACTTTTGAACTCACTGCCGAAGAGCCGATGCCATTTCCCGTTAGCTGCACGATTCACCCCTGGATGAAGGGCTACGTGCACGTTCGCGGCAACGGCTATTTCGCCGTGACGGACGAGGACGGAAAATTCAAGATCGAAAATCTGCCCACCGGCGACAATCTGACGATCCAGGTCTGGCACGAAGCGGCCGGCCGCAGTGACGGCGGCTTCGTAAACAGCATGACCATCGGCGGTGACGCGGCCAATGCGATCAAGGGCGGCTTTACCGTCACGCTCGATAAGGACGCCGCGCCGGCCGAGTTGGATATCGCGGTTCCGCCCGCGTCGCTTCCCGGTGCATAAACTTTGCGGCCGCTTGCCACGGCAAGAATCCATCGACCATCGACACGACGAATCGAAACGGCGAATCGAAACAACGATCCGAAATCTCGACATGAAACGTCACACGTCTACTTCCACACGCTGCTCGACGATCGCGCTGTTCGCGATCGCCGCGTCGCTGTGCGGCTGCGAACAGTCCTCGCACGCGTACTTCACGGCCACCAGCGCGCCGCGCGCCGACATCGATCGAGAAATCGAGCGGTTCAATCTCAGCCTCGAAGCCGCCGCGAAGGCCAAGAAGCAAGCGGAGAACGAGGCCGAGCGTAAGACCATCGAGGCGCAAGAGGAGGACTTGCGCACGAAGATCAAAGGAAGCGAAAAAGAACTCGAAGCCTTGCCAGAGAAACAAAAGCTCGTCAGCACCATCGTCCGCGCCATGTTCGGCACGCCCGACAAACCGATCGTCCTGTCTGCGACGGGCCTGGACATCCGGAAAATCCGTTTGGCGGCCGGTCCAACGACGGCCGACGAAAACGGCAATACCGGCGGGCTCTACCGTCGGCACTGCGTCCATTGCCACGGCGTCACCGGCAACGGAGCAGGCCCGACGGCCGAGTTTCTCAACCCCTACCCGCGCGACTTTCGTCGCGGGTGGTTCAAGTTCAAGTCGACGGGCGTCAACGAAAAGCCGACCGACGACGACCTCCGCCGCACGCTCCATCAGGGCATCAACGGCACGGCGATGCCGTCGTTCAAGCTGTTGCCGGCCGCCGAAGTCGACGCGCTGGTCGAGTACGTAAAGTACCTGAGCATCCGTGGCGAAGTCGAATATGCATTGTTGGAGGATTACGAGAATTGCAAAACGCTATTGGACGCCGCCAAACAGGGAGGCGCCGCGGTAGAAGCATTCCGCACGTATGTCATCGATACGATCCTGTTGGGCGAGACGAACGGTGGCGGGATGACGCTCTGGAATCGCGCCAACGAGCGGATCGTCGAAGTCGTCCCGCGCCCTGACGTTTCGCCTGAGGAATCGATCCAAAAAGGCCGGGAGATATTTTACGGCGTCGGCGGATGCGTTAAGTGCCACGGCGAATCGGCGATGGGCGACGGACAGATCTACTACGTCAACGACATCGACGCACAACGCAGCGAGCCGATCAAGCCGATGGTCAACCCGTCGTTGCCGATGCAGGCGCTCAAGCCGCGCAACCTGCGATACACGGTAATCCGCGGGTTCAGCCGCGACATCGATCTGTACCGCCGCCTCCGCAACGGCATCGACGCGGTCGGCATGCCCGCCCCGACGATTCCGCCGGAGCAAGTCTGGCATCTGGTCGACTACGTCAAGAGTCTGCCGTACGAATTCATCGAACCCGAAACGTCGCAAGTCGAAAACAAGCGGGCCAACTAGTCCGCGCGAAACCAGTCCAAGCGATTACCGCGCGATCGACGACATCGCGCCGCCGAGGAACATCATGGGCAAGGCGAAGTATTGGAGCATCGTGTTTCTATTGGTGCCCATTTTGGGCGTGGGGCTGTTCATTGCCGCTCCGTGGCTGCGGATGTGGCTGCCGGCCGACGTCTCCGAACACGGTCATACCATCGACCATCTGTTCGTGTTCATCATGTATCTGACCGGTGCCGTGTTCGTCGCCACGGAGTTGGCGCTGTTCTGGTATCTTTGGAAATACGACGCCAAGAGCAACGCCCAACCGGCCAGGTTCACCCACGGCAGCCACAGCCTCGAAGTGGTGTGGACGATCCTCCCCGCGGCGACGCTGCTGTTCATCGCGATTTACCAGATCAACGCCTGGGCCGATCAAAAGCTCGAACGCCGCTCGCCGCTCGCGTCCGTCGGTCCCGACGGTCAGGCCGGCACAGTCGACGATGTGCCGAAGCCGCCGATCGCCGAGGTAACGGGCCGACAATTCGAGTGGCGTATCCGCTATCCCGGCCCGGACGGCATTCTGCATACCCGCGACGATCTGCTGGACGTCAACGACCTGCACATACCGGTTGACGAGGAAATCGTGATCGTCATCAAGAGCGACGACGTGCTGCACAGTTTCTTCCTGCCCAATTTCCGCATCAAGCAGGACGTCGTGCCCGGTATGAAGCAGAAGGTGTGGTTCAAGGCCGTCAAGGGCAGCGAAGGCCGCAGCTACGACCTAGTGTGCGCGGAGTTGTGCGGCTGGGGCCACTACAAGATGAAAGGCCGGATCACCGTCGACACGGCGTCCGATTACCGAGCATGGCTCGACAATCTGTCGTTCGAGCAACACCGCACGTCCGAGCCGCCGCCGCCAACCAAAGAGCAATAGCAACCATCCCGTAGGGTGCTATGTGAGTACTCTGCAAACTAGGCGTGCGAACACCAACGCGAACCATTTGGAAAACAGGTAACTTCGAGCCTATCCCAGAGCTGTAGCTGTAGGAGGCGAATCCTTTCGCCGAAGGAATCGCTTGACTGTGCTTTCGGCGAAAGGATTCGCCTCCTGCAGAATTCGGTTTCGGGATAAGCATTTATCAAGCGACTCAAGCACAGCCAAGCACAACGCAGCCGGGTCCGGTCCAGGTGCTCGCAGAGCACCCGACCGGCAACGGACAACGATGCAAACTTTGTCGACAGCGATCGAAACGAGTAACCCGTTATGAGCAGTCACGCCATTGGCGATCACGGTCACGGCAACGCGGCCAACGGCCACGCCGACCACGGCCACCCCGCCAGTTTCATCAGCAAGTACGTCTTCTCGAGAGATCACAAGATCATCGGGATTCAGTTCTTGTTCTCCACGCTGCTGTGGTTCATCGTCGGCGGGTTGCTCGCCCTGGGCATTCGCTGGCAATTGGCTTACCCCTGGTCGAAGTTGCCGATCTTGGGCGACTTGCTGTTCTCCGGCGAGGCCGGACAAATGTCGCCGGAGTTCTACACCGCGCTGTTCACCATGCACGCCACGGTGATGATCTTCCTGGTCATCATTCCGATTCTCGCCGGTGCGTTCGGCAATTTCTTGATTCCGCTGATGATCGGCGCGGACGACATGGCGTTTCCCACGCTGAACATGCTCAGCT
>JBBDYI010000186.1:0-3595 GCA_040901705.1 Pirellulales bacterium
GCGACGTAGGCGACGTGGGTCCAGCCGGCGGGCTTCGTCGTGCCGGTCGTCGTCACCCAGCCGCCGGCGTAGAACTTCAAGCGCGAACTGTCCGGCAACGAGGCGGTCGCGGCGTTGCTCACGCTCGTCTCGAACGAGTCGCTGCCGCGGCTCGTGATGCGATTGTGCCCTGCGGAGGTCGATACGCCTCCGCCGTCCAACTGTCCCGGATCCTTGAGCCAGTAGCTGAGCGTGAACGCCGATGAATTGAGGCTCGCATTGGCCGGAATGCCTACGTAACTGCCTGGCCCGACAAGCGAGAGGGACGAGCCGCCGCCGATTGCGGCCGGTACATCACCGCTGAACGTCGGCCCGAAGAGCGTGCCGTCGTTGACACCGCCCGGAGCAGTATCCAGCGCGTTGCCGTCAAATTCCCAGTAACTCACCAGGTCAGCGCGGGCAGAAGACATCAGCAAGAGCGCCACCGCGCATAAAGCGATTCCGCGGCCGAAGAAGTGGCTTTTTTCTGTGGCGGTCATTAGCGGACCTGAAGGGGTAAGTGGACGCGATGGTAAAGCTCACGGCACGCCGGAACGAACCGAGCATAAAAATAACCGTTCAGCGGGAAAAAGTCAAATTTCAAATGAAAGAATTGTTGGCGGGGCAGTTCTTGCGGCCAGTCGTATTCACTTTCCGTGTCGGGGGATCGTAAAACCGCTGAGAGATCGCCGGCCGAAGCTGTGGTAAAGTGCGTCTTGGCCGGAGAATTCGCCGGGCCGGAACGGGGTCAGTTCGCTGCTTCAATTTCGATAGGCTGCTAGAAAAAGGATCCAACATGCGAGCCGTAGTGAGGGCGATTGCGATGGCGTCGACGGCGGTCCTGTTGTTGGCGGTCCTGTTGCTGGCGGCCCGCTCGGCCGATGCCGACGAAAACTGGCCACGGTTTCGCGGCCCCCGCGGCGATGGCGTGGCGAAAGACAATCCGCGGCTGCCGGTCGCTTGGAGCAAGACGGAGAACGTCGAGTGGTCGGCCGACGTGGCGGGCTGGGGCTGGTCGTGTCCGATCGTGTGGGGCGAACGGGTCTTTCTCACCGCGGTGGTCCGCGACGTGGCAAATGAAGATGAGGCAAATGAAGACGTGAAGCCGAAAAAAGGACTCTACCAAGGCGAAGGCGTCCGGACGCCGGCCAAGGGCGTGCATCACTGGCTCGTGTATTGCTTCGATCTGAATACGGGCAAGGAGTTGTGGAAGCGCGAGGCGCACGCCGGCGAGCCGAAAGTGCCGCGACATCCGAAGAGCACCTATGCCGCGGAAACGCCGACGACGGACGGCGAGCGGTTGTACGTGCTGTTCGGCGATCTGGGGCTGTTTTGCTACGACTTCGACGGCAAGCCGCTTTGGAAGCACGACATCGAGCCGAAGAAAACGTTTTTCGACTACGGCGCGGCCGCTTCGCCGGTCGTCCACGACGGGCAGGTGCTGTTGCTCTACGACAACCAGGAAGCGTCCTATCTGGCGTCGTTCGCCGCGGAAACAGGTGAGCAGCGTTGGCGAACCGATCGCGACGAGAAAAGCACGTGGGCCACGCCGCTGGTGTGGAAAAACGACGTGCGCACGGAGATCGTCGTCTGTGGCAAGAACAAGAATCGCTCGTACGACTTGTCCGGAAAGCTGCTGTGGGAATTCGATGGGCGGATGTCGAATCTGGTGATTCCGACGCCGCTGGCGGCTAACGGCATGGTCTACATTTCGTCCGGCTACATCGGCGACGCGCATCGGCCCGTGTATGCGATCAAGCCCGGCGCGTCGGGCGATATCTCGCTTCAGGAGGACGCCACGTCGAACGAATTCATTGCCTGGTATCAGCCGCGGGCCGCGCCGTACAACCCGTCGCCGATCGTCTATGGCGATCACTACTACACGCTGTACGACCGCGGATTTCTGACGTGCCACGACGCGCAAACCGGGGAAGAGATTTACGGCAAGCAGCGGATCGGCTCCGGCGCTTCGTTCACGGCGTCGCCGTGGGCATACAACGGCAAGCTGTTCTGCTTGAGCGAGGACGGCGCGACGTATGTCGTGGAAGCGGGCCGCGAATTCAAACTGCTGGCCACGAACGAGTTAGATGATCTGTGCCTTTCGTCGCCGGCGATCTGCCAAGGCAAGCTACTAATCCGCACGGCGTCGAAGCTGTACTGCCTTTCCGCTGGGCAGGGAAAGGAATGAATCGAACACCACGCCAACGGCGCGAAGTTAACGGGCTGCGGCGACGGGCTGGCGTCGTTGCGCGCCGCCCGTGCAGTCGCCGGTAGTGTCGGACTTGGCGGGCTTCCGTTCGCGAGAGGAGGCGCGCGTCAAACTGTACCGGACTTCTCGGGCGCAGTTTACCAACGCCATTGCGCGCCGAGTTCTCGATTTACCACGCAACGCTCCGGCCAGCGGCCTTCGTAAAGATCGGCGAGGCACTGGGCGGCGAGGTTGGCCATCGCTTCTTGAGATTGCTCGTCGAGACCGCCCATGTGTTCGCAGAGCAGGACGTTGTCGAGGTCGAGCAGCGGGCTGTTGGTCGGCAGCGGCTCTTCCTTGAACACGTCGAGACCCGCGCCGAGCAAGTGTCCGCTCTGGAGCGCTGCGACGAGCGCCGCTTCGTCCACCATCGCGCCGCGGGCCGTATTGATGAGCACCGCGTCGCGCTTCATCAGGGCGAGCGTGCGGGCGTTGATCAGGTCGACGGTTTCGGGCGTGGTCGGCAGATGGAGGCTCACGACGTCGGCGGTCCGCAGCAGTTCGTCGAGCGCGAGCAGCCGGACGCCGTTGGTTTCGGCGAACGCGGCGTCGGGATACGGGTCGTGGGCGACGACGGTCATGCCGAGACCTTGGGCACGGCGGACGACGGCTTTGCCGATGCGGCCGAGGCCAACGAGGCCGAGCGTTTTTCCGGAGAGCCGCGGCCAGGCTTTGCGAACCCACGTGCCGGCGCGGACGTGGCGGTCGCGGCGGACGAGATCGCGATAGACGCCGAGCATCAGCGCGATCGCGTGCTCGGCAACCGATTCTTCGAGCGTGCCGGGCGTGATCGTCACGGCGACGCCAAGCTGCGTGGCGGCCGGGATGTCGATCGAATCGAAGCCAACGCCCATGCGGGCCACGGCGCGGAGCTTCGATGTGGCGAGGACATCGCGGGTCAGCGGCTCGACGCTGGCCAGGATGGCGTCGAACCCACCGACGACAAGCATTTTCGTGTTGTCGGCAAGCGATTGGCCGGGCGGCGGATAGACGATCTCGAATCCGGCGGACTGGAGGATTTCCGAATAGCGGCCGGGCGTTTGGTTGAGCGGATGCGGCGTGACGAGGACTTTTGGCATGTAACGAGGAAAGCAGGGGCTAGGGGTAGGAAATAGGCGTTCACGAATTACTTTAGCCGAATGAAGCAAACGACCACGGATCACACGGATTTCGCGGATCAGAACGCGCTAGCCAGCGGCTCGACCGGCCGGACAACATCCGTATTACTATTGCGCAGTTTCTTGCTCGCTAGCGCAGATTTGGGTTTGTTCGTTTTTAACGCAGAGCGGCTGTGTTTGATTTCAAGGGGGTGGTTGGTGGTTATTGGGG
>JBBDYI010000187.1:0-24422 GCA_040901705.1 Pirellulales bacterium
GCATCATCGCGACAAATTCTCGGCCGAACGCGCGAGCGATTTGACCATACGGGCGAGCGATCTTCGAAAAAACGTCGCAAAACGGCTTACCGCAATCTGGCGGGCGTGCGGTTGGTCAGATGGCTGCATCGGCTCCGGCGCGACGCATTTTCGACCGGGCCCGGCTCAGCAGCGGACCGATAGTGTTTTCGGGCACCTTGGTCGCCTGGCTGATTTCGCGGTAGCTTTTGCCTTCGAGATGGTATAGCCGGACGATTTCCGCCTCGTTGCCGTCGAGCTCTTCGAGAAGCCGGGCGACTTCTTCGCGGTCGCTGATGCGTTGCTCGAATCCGCGATGCTCCTGGCCGTTGCCGTCGCTGAGATGACCGGCCCCGTCTCCGAGGCTGGCTGGCGTCTTGCGGGCGAGCATTTCGCGGACGACGATCCGTCTGGCGACGACGGTCAAATAGGTTGCCAAACTGCTTTCGCCGCGAAAGTGCCGCAGGACGGCGAAATCGTTCTCGATAATCGCCAGAAAAACGTCCGCCGCCAGATCGTCGCGGTCGTCGGGCGAGAGGCGGATCGAGCGGCTTTGGGCGGTGAAGTTGATGACGTGTACGACCAGCCCCATGAAGCGGTCGACGAAATCTTCCCATGCTCGCGGCTTGCGGCCGAGGCAGCGTTCTAACAGACGGCGGTCGATTTCGGTAAAGGCCACGTTAGCTTCGCCTTTAGGCGTGGAACCGCGAAACTGCAACGCGAGAGGGCCGAGCCGTGCTCGACGAGGGTCGAGACCACCGCAAGTCGCCCGATGGCCGACGCCATTGGGAGCGACGCCGGTTCGCGTGAGATTCCCCGTTCCACAAACTGTTCCGTGGCGTCGGGCGTCGACAAGCCGATGAGGTGAGTCGAGAACTCGAAGATCGCGGAACGTGTATTTGGCCCCTTAACCCGCTTATGCCATTGATTTTACGTACATGGTTGGCGGCGGGCAAGCGAGACTTTTGGGATTCGGAAAAATCCTTGTAATGCCGCGTCCTTGACAGCCGATACCCGCATTACTATCATTCGCGCAACTTGGCCCGCGCAGCGGTCCAAAGTGCTTTGCCTGTAACGATTTCGACTCGTTCGAGTAAACGTCCGAGCGAACCCCGCGGCGGAGCGGAGCTGCGGTGAATCGAAGGCTGGCGGATCGAAAATCCCCTCGCCGACCATTTTTGTGTTGTCGATGTCGTCCGATTAGTTTGCCATTGCGAAAGGCCCAAGCGATGACTCACGTTGTGTGCGAACCCTGTTTTGGCTGCAAGTATACCGACTGCGTGGTCGTGTGCCCGGTGGAATGCTTCTACGAGGGTGACAAGATTCTTTACATTCACCCGGACGAATGCATCGATTGCGAAGCGTGCGTGCCGGAATGCCCGGTCGAGGCGATCTTCCTGGAAGACAACGTGCCGGAGGAATGGAAGGACTTCATCCAGCTCAACGCCGAAATGGCGCCGCAGAGCGAAGTGATAACCGAGAAGAAGGAACCGCTGTGCGGTTCGGATTGACGGCGGCGGTCGGTCGGCGGTTCTCGCGACGACGTTGGCGGGGTTCTAATAGACACGAAACCTCCTTCGATCCGCGCCGGTTCGAGAGAGGTTTTTCCGTGCGCAATGCCGTCGGCTTTGCATCGCGAACTTCCCGATCGAAAGTGCGCAAAAAAAGAGACGCCCCCGATGACGAGGCGTCTCTTCGCTTGATGCACTTAACACGACCCGTTGGAGTGTCGAATCGGCTATTCCTTGGCCTTGGTCTCTTTGACCTTGAAGCCCTTGGCGAACGCGGCGTCGCTGAACACCAGGTTCAACTGTTCGTCGCCTTCGGCCTTGGCGACTTTGCCTTGGCACTTCTCGCAGCAAAAGGCGACCTTCGTGCCGGCGACCTTGACTTCGGTGCCTTCCTTCGTGGCGCCACCGGAAATCGGGCATTTCGCCTGTTCCGCCTGGCCGGTCGCTACCAGTTGCGCGTTGGCCTTGGCGGCGAACTTCGCCGTGTCTTTGGCGAACGCCGCCGGGCAGCCCGGGCAGCACATGTAAACCTTCGCGCCCTTGTAGTCGACGGTGGCTTCGGCCTTGACTTGCTTACCGGACACCGGGCAAAGGATGCCCTCGAGCGGATCCTTCTTCTTGCCTTCTTCGGCGTTGAGCGATGCGGTGATCGCGACGGCCACGGCGACCACGACGGCGAGCAGACTGCGGATCTTCATAACAACCCATCCTTTCGAGAAATCGGCGATTTCGAACGAAATCGAGGCAAAACAAACGGCAACGTCGACGAGTCAGACAGCGGGGAAACGCGTTCGATCATTTCCGCACGACGATCCGGCGACTTTATCCTACTATTCCTACTTACTCGTCCTATTATCGCACTGAGCGGTGCATGCGAACTGTTAGACAGCATACAAGCGATTGCTCGTTGAGTCAAAACGCGCGTTCTAGCTGCCGACCGACTCAGGCCGTCGGCTCGGCTGTCGCGGTTTTTGCTCGGCGTCTTCGCAGCACCGGCGTCGGGCTGGTGGCGACCAGCGTATCGATGAATCCTTCTTGGACGACGACGCCGCGATGGTTGACGAGGCTTCGTTTCCACGTTACGCGGCCGGCCCGGCGGCCTTTGGCCTGTTTGCCGACCACTTCCGTGATAACGTGCAGTGTATCCCCGATAAAGACGGGTTTCAAGAATTCCCATTCTCGAATCGCGACCAGGGCGATGGTGTTTGGGCGGGGTGCGACGCTCCCCAGCCCGGCGACCCAGGATAGCCCCAAAAGACCATGAGCGATGGGTTTTCCCCATGGCGTGTTCGCGGCGAACTCGCGGTCAGTGTGGAGCGGATTGTAGTCTCCGGTCATCCCAGCGAAATTCACGATGTCGGTTTCCGTCATCGTCCTGGCTGGGCTTTTCCAGCGGTCGCCCAGTCGCAAATCGTCGAAGGTCAACGTGTCGTCCATGCCCGTCTCCTCGGCTGAAGGCGAGCGCGCTCCTCAAGCGCGCGATGCCCGGTCGTAGATTCGACTTTTCCGGTTGGGGACTTTAGCACGATTTCGGCAGAATGAGCAAGGCGACCTCGACGGCTGGCAGTTGGCTATTTCGCCGGGAGGCTCCATTTCGCCGCCGTTAACTGACCAACTCCGCCTGCCGCTTGCGGAACTTTTGCAGATGCGGCGCGTCGAGAATCTCGAACGACGAGGCAAGCGGCTGCCACGCTTCGCCGCGTTGCTCGATGCGCCGCTCGGCGATCGGGCCAATGCGATCGGCGGCGAGTTGCAGATACTCGACTTGCCGCGGGTCGATCCGCATCAGGCGGCCGACCGTGGCGTCGACCGCGGCGACGTTCGCGCCGATGACTAGGACGCCGAGGGGTTTGGGGTTGCCCATGATCGGGCCGTCGCCTTCCATGCCGACGATGCCGTCGACGATGGCGATCGTCTTGCCTACCGTGGCGTTGATGTCGAACACGGTTTCGGGAATGCCTGCGAAGTGGAGCACGTTTTTGGGCCAGCCGTATTTGATGCCGGGGAGGATGCCGTAGAGGTTCTTCATCGACGCGGTGTAGCCGGCCCAATGATGGGTCTTCATCTTCGGCATCGATACGACAAGGTCGGCTTCGATGATGCTGCGGGGGAAGAACAGGCCCGGCAGATTGCTGGCGCGGCCGGCGTTTTCGACGAAGCGGACTTCCTCGTAGTTGAGGTCGGCGAACTCGACGCCAGCATCGTCGAGCGCTTCGCGGAACCCGGAGTTGTAGAGCACCATCTCGGTGTCACGAACGTGGCCGGGTGCTTCGCCGACTTTCACTTCCGCGCCCCAGGTGCGAAAGACTTCGATCGCCGCGAGCACAACCGCCGGGTGCGTCGTGATTTGCGGCGCGACTTGGGTCGGTTCGACGAGATTTGGTTTGAGCAGCACGCGCTTGCCGCGGAGCGTGGCGGGGTCGAGGCCGACGGAGAGCAGGCCGTCGCGGATCGTGTCGCGCAGCGGGCCGTCGTAACGCTGATTGCGGGCGACGAATACGGGCGTCTTGGCGCGCCGCAGTTGCTGGATGAGCGGGTAGCCGATCAAACCGGCCGCGGCCAGGCCGCCGCCGACGATCAGGGCGCGGCGGGAGATGTCCGAGCGCGAGGCGGAGCGTGGCACTGGCTGAGCCAGTGGCACCCCGGCGTCGATTGCGCGACGGACGTCGACTTCGGCGGACTGTGGCGCGGCGGTGCTCATGCGATTCGTGCGGTTTGCGGCGATGGAACGAGCGGCGACGATGCGCCGAGCGCGGCATGGGACAATAGCGCGAGCTGGTATCCCGATGCGCGGCGCTTCGACACGCGGTGCTCAGCGGCGGCAATCAATGCATTTGTTTTCGGATGCGGCCGATCGTGTGCAGCGAGGGCGAGCAGTCCGAAGCACAGCGACGGTGTGCCGTGCTCGTGTTCGACGGCTTCGTGCAGCCACTTCAACGATTTTTCGATGCGCGGGTCATCGATATTGAAGCGGGCCAGCGCGAGCAGCGAAATCGCCGATGGGAGTGTGTGCGGTAGTAACTCCTGACCGAGCACGAATGTGTTGCCGTAATTGCAGCCGCCGGTGGAAAGTTGGCGGTCGATGAGCAGGCGGATCGCTTGCTGGCAACGGGGATGTTCGGCATTGCCCGTGGCGCGGAGGGCCATCACAGCAAAGGCGGTCGGCTCGATCCACGAGTGCGTGCCGGCGACCCAAGGCCAGCCGACGAGCGTGGTGTCGTGTCCGAATTGCGGATTGCGTCGGAGGCTCTCGCCCTTGGTCGTGGTGAGCCACTCGAGCGCGGCGCGAACGGCGGGGCGCAGACCTTCGACGCCCGGCCACGGCCGGCGGACGATCGCGGTTTCCCAGGCGAGAATCGCGAGGCTGGTCGGCCAGCAGGGATCGGCCTGACCTTCGCAGACGCCGAGGCTGCCGTCGCGGTTTTGATGTTGGGCGAGCCAGGTGCAGGCGCCGCGAGCGCCGTCGAAGTCTCTTTCGGCGAGGAATGCCAGGGCGGCCAGGGCGGTCGGCTCGGTCGCGCCGGGACCATCGGGCGTATAGCCGAAGGTCAGCATGCACGAAAGCCGTTTGGTTGGATCGGTTGTATCCATCGTGCCGCCGAAACCGTGTTGAATCGCTGCTTGCCGCGTCGCGGTTGCTGCTGGCTTTGTCTTTTGCGGCGACTTCGTTCGTTGGGCCGCCGCCTGACAAGAAGCCGCCCGACAAGAATAGGTCGCCAGCGCGGTCGCTTGGGCGCGATGATGCGCGTTTGTTGGGCCGTTTCGCGGTCGTGGGCGCGTTTTGCCGGTATCGAACGGCTAAATCTTTGCGATTCGCGGTGCGAGTTGTGCGGGCTGTAACGCCGGGCGATGACGGATCGTAGCGAGCGTACCGATGGCGCGGCCGAGACGGCGGAAAGGCGTCGCCATCGCCAGGAAATTCGCGAATTGTCTAAAGCTCGCGATTTGACATCCGAGAAAGTCGACGTAGGTTTCCAATGTAGCCGCGAGCAGTCACCTGCGAGTTGGCTACGGACGCGGCCTGTGAGTCGCGTCTCCCGTCTTGAGGCTCCTATCTGACTGGTAACATTTCGAATCCGTGCAGACGGAAGCTTCGTGGCGGTGTAAGCCTGCGGCGCTTCGTCCTCGACAAAGGCAAACCGGCCGAAATGCCGGGGCGCAAAGCCAAAGGGTCCGGCGGGTTTTTACTCGCAGGGTAGCCTGGGCTGCCGAAGGGATGATGTTCGCGTGGTCGTGGCGGCGTGCGTAGCGTGCGTGGCGGCGGCCGAATACGAAACATCGACAACGTCAAGGAACGGCGTCGAGGGGAAGGGCGCGATTTAACTTGTAGGGTTTTCGCCGGGGCCGAGCAGGCTGGCGACCATTTCGGTGGTCGTGGCCATCGGCGGGAACTCGTGCACCTTTGATTTCGGTCCGGCGTTGGCGTGGCTTGTGTGCTTCGTCGCCGGACCGTGCAACTGGAGAAGACGTAGCTATGAAAGATTTCGCCCTGAAGATTCGTCGGTTCTTGGCGTCGGAAGACGGCCCGACGGCGGTCGAGTACGCCGTGATGTTGGCGCTGATTATCATCGTCTGCTTGACGGCGATTAGCTCGATCGGCACCGAAGCGAACACCACGTTCTCGACGGTCGCCGACTCGATCAAGAACGGCGGCGGCAGCTAGTCTGAGTGCTGCGTGGCGGTTCACGCCGTCGTGCAGCGTGCCGAGCAATTCGTTACTTCGCATCCCTCTCGGCGTCCTAAGTCGGCGTCGAGAGGGTTGTTTGTTGCGCTCTTGGGTTGGCGCTGGCGGCTTGTCGGCCGGAGCGTCGGGCGTTGCGACCGTCGTCGGCGATTCTCACTGGTGACTTAGCCACCAGTGGTGCCCGACGGCATCCGAAAATCGCGGAAGATCCGCCGACCGGGCCGTGTTTTGTGACCTAACCTTGCATAGCGGCCGGTGCGTTGTTGCGACGCTCGCAAGCGACGTTCGATCGGGCCGCGGGTTGTGCTATTCGAGAACGTAACGATGTATCCACTCGTAAGCGAAGACATGCTCGACGCCTGCATTCAAATGGCCTGTTACTTCGTAACGATGGTCGGCGCGGTGTTCGGCTGGATCCTTACGGGGCGGATGACGTAATCGCGACGACAGCGTAGCGGCCGCGGCTCGAATTTCTCGTTTCGAGCCGCGGTCGATTCGCCGTCGTGGCCTGAAGTCGTGGCCTAGACTTGCTGGCGGAGAGCGCGGAGCGCCGCCGTCTCGTTTGCGCCGAATTCGTTCGGCCGCCGCGACGACGATCACTCGACACGAATCACGACATTAGGGTGAGAGAGAACCGCATCATGCTCAACATTTCCATTTGGGATACGCCGGCCGAAGAACCGTGGACCGTCTGGCTTGTGACCGTCGTGCTTGTGGTCGCCGCCGTAATCGACGGCTGGCAACTCAAAGTGCCGAACTGGATCACGTTTCCGATGATCTTCAGCGGTTGGGCGTACAGCGCCTATGCGTTCGGCTGGGCCGGAATCGGCTGGAGCCTGGCCGGAACGGGCGTCGGGTTGGCCTTGTTGATGCCGGCCTATGCGATCGGCGGCATGGGGGCCGGCGACGTGAAACTGCTGGCCGGTGTCGGGGCGTGGTGCTGGAGCACGATCACGCTGTTTTCATTTTGCGCGAGTGCGGTCATCGGCGGCGTGCTGGCCGTGGCGATGGTCGTTTACCAGGGCAAGTGGAGCCACCATCGCGCCCAGTTTTTTGGCATCCTCAACGAGATTTCGACGATTCGCGATCCAAACCAACTGGCGGCCATCGCCGCCGACCGCAAGAGCAGCATGATGTTGCTGCCGTATGGGATTCCGATCGCCATTGGCACGATCGCATACTTTGCCTGGATGGGGTTGTTGCTGTGAGCGCTACCCCGCCGGTGTTCGCATGGCCACAAACGGCACAGATTAGTGATTAGTGATGAGTGATGAATGATGAGTGATGAGCCGTTCTGCAACTGCGCTGGCCTGCCATATTCATCACTTATCACTCATCATTCATCATTCATCATTCATCACTTCCTCCCCCCCTCGACGTTGGTGGATGAGCCGCCAGGGTCGCAGGGCACGACACAGTCACTGCTAGCAAAACGTCCGCGAAATCGCCTCCGCCCCAGCTCCACATTGGAGAGACCGTAGCGAACATGCCGAAGAGAACGATGAGGGACCGCGATCGCTCCCGCAGAGCGACCGCGATTCTGACCGCCGCGGGTGCGTCGACCCACATCGTTCGAGCGACCTTGCCGAAGAAGTCGACTCGAACGTTGCTCTAGACGGCCCGCGGTTAAATGCGAATCGGCGTAGGGCGATGCAGCGGGCGTTTGGGCTTGCGCATTGAAACACTTCCCACGGAGGGTAACGATTCTGGCAGTCGCGTGAGGGCTACGGCGCTTTTCCCAGTTTATCAAGTTTGAGGGGTCAAGTTGCCAATCATCATTCGGGCCAGACGTTTTCGACCGTAGCGTGGACGCGCTGCGAGGCCGTGGAAACACCCAACCGCCAGGAACGCCGACGACATGGACGGCGCGGTCCTAGGCCGAACATGTCGAAGGGGAAATCATGCGACCAAAATCAATTCTGCTGCTCGTACTCGCGCTGGGCTGTGGCCTGGTTGCGTCGATCGGCATTAGCCAGGTGATGGACCGCCGCGGCTCGGGCGGCGACGACGGCGAGCGCGTCGAAGTGCTGGTCGCCAAGGTCGAAATCCAGGCCGGCGAAGCGATCAAGCCGGAAATGGTCGCCTTGCAGAAAGTGCCCAAGGAACTGGTCGCGGCAGATACGCTTACGAAAATCGAAGAGGTCGATGGCAAGAAGCCCAACGGCAAGTTGCTGGTTGGCGAGATCATTCGCCAGGCGAATTTGGGCGAGGGGAGCGCCGCGCCGATTCCGCCGGGCTTCCGGGTCAACACGATTCGCGCCACGGCCGACCGCGGCGGAAACTTGCTCAAGCCGGGTGACCGGGTCGATGTGCAGGTCTACGTGCGAGCGAACGCCGTGCCGCAGATCACCGAACCGACGCTGCAAACGTTCCTCACCGACGTGAGCGTTTACGCCGTCGATACGAAAACGTCCCAGTCGGAAGAGGAGCAAGGCAGCGCTTCGACACGGACTGTGTCGTTGCTCGTCACACCGGATCAGGCCGGGAAACTCACCTACGCGTCGCAGATCGGACAAATTCAGCTTGTTATGCGAGGAGCGGGTGATACGAGCGATACCAGCGTCACGGAATCGATTAGTTGGAATAAGCTGGTGAACTCGTCGGAATCTCCCGGTGACCGAAAGGCAAACGGCAAGAAAACGGACATTGCTGCGGCGGCGGCCGACGACGGCGAAAGCCTTGCCGACAGAATTCAGCGAGAACTGGACGAGCGGATGAAGAAGTTCACAGCGGCAACGGCCAACAACGCTGTCGCACCGCCAAATAATCAGTTCGTGATGCTGGAAGTCCGCGGGCAGGAATTCGTCCAATACACGTTTGCCGACCCGACGAAACCGCCGATCGGTTGGGGCCCGGTCGATGGCGCGGCCGTCGGCAGCGCTCCCGCCCCGGCGATGCCCGCTTATGAACCGCCCGTCGACGACGCTCCGCAATTGCGGATGTCGCCGCTACGACCGGATCGCACCTCGCAACCGGCCGAACGGTACGAGGAGCCGACCGAATAAGGAAACAACCGACGCGGCAGCGCTGGTGGAACGGCCATCAGCGCTGCTTAATGTCGGAATATTAAGGACTTATCCCATATCTGTAGCCGACCGAATCGCTTGACAGCCCTATCGGCGAAAGGATTCGCCTCCTACAGAACTCGGTTTCGGGATGAGCACTAAGAAGGACACAATTCGACCCAGCTCGCGTCCGGCGAAGCAGCGGAGAGTTTCGCACAACGGGCGCGAGGATCAAGGACGGTAACCGCGCTGACGCAGGCGCAAGGATGACACGGATGTTTTCGTCACGCTTTGGGCGCGACTGCGCCACCGGTTTTGCGGCATCGGTTTTTGCGCTCATCTGTTGCGTTGCGCCAGCCGTCGGTCAGGGCACCAGCGGGCAACCCATCACGTTCAAGGTCCAAGGGGCCAACGAACGGATGGAGATGACCGTCAACACCAGCCGCATTCTCAAGCTCGACCAGAAGATTCCGCGGTTCGTCGTCAACAACCCGGACATGCTCAAGGTGCTGCCGCTGTCGGCCACGGAACTGCAGGTCGCCGCGCAGAAGCCGGGCGTCACGCAGATCAACATGTGGACCGAGTCAGGCGACATTTTTTCCGTCGACCTGATCGTCTACGGCGATGCCCGCGAACTGGCGATGCTGCTGGAACAGGAGTTTCCGCAATCGTCGCTCAAGGTGCGTCCGCTGGCCAATAGCGTGGTGATTTCGGGTTACGTCGATCGTCCGGACCACGTGTCGCGAATCATCCGCATGGCCGAAGATTATTACCCGAAGGTCATCAACAACATTTCCGTCGGCGGCGTGCAACAAGTGCTGCTGCACTGCAAGGTGATGGAAGTTTCGCGTACGAAGCTGCGGGCGATGGGTTTCGACTTCCAGGCCCTCGGCAGCGGCGGCGACTTTTTGGTGTCGTCGATCAGCGGTTTGATTAGCGCCGCGGCGGTCAACACGATCGGCGGCGGCACGAGCGCCAACGTCCAGTTCGGCGTCGTCGGATCGGAAAGCTTCTTCGGCTTCCTCGAAGCGATGCGGCGTTACAACCTGGCCAAGATCATCTCGGAACCGACGCTGGTCACGGTCAGCGGCCGGCCGGCGTACTTCGAAGTCGGCGGCGAAATCCCCTACGAAATTCCGCAGAGCCTCGGCACCACGACGATCGAGTTCAAATCGTTCGGTACGCGGCTCGATTTCGTGCCGATCGTGCTCGGTAACGGCGCGATCCGCCTGGAGGTTCGGCCGCGGGTGAGCCAACTCGACGAATCGATCGGCGTGCCGGTCGGCAACCGCATCGTGCCGGGCTTTCGTAAACGCGAACTCGACACGGGTGTGGAACTCAAGGCCGGTCAGACCCTGGCGTTGGCCGGATTGCTCGAACATCGCGTCGAGTCGGAAAACAAGGGCGTGCCATTCCTGGCCGATCTACCGTGGGTCGGGGCCGCCTTCCGTCGCGTCGAGGAAGACGTCAACGAAATCGAACTGCTGGTGCTCGTGACGCCGGAACTGGTCGACGGCATGGATCCGAATGAAGTTCCGCCGTGTGGCCCCGGCATGAGCACGGTCAGCCCCTGCGACATCGACCTGTACTTCCGCGGCCACTTGGAAGTGCCGCGTTGCGACGGACCATGTGCAATGGGTGGGGCCGGATGTGCGAATTGCGGTCCCAATGGCAACGGCCAAGGGATTCCGGGCGGCCTGGGAACTTCCGGCGGCGAAGGAATCGCCCCGCCGCAAGGCAACGTTGCACCCGAACCGCCGGCGACCAACGGCAATGGCGCTTCGCTACGGCAGCGATCGGCGAGTCCGACGGCCTACTCGGCCCCGGTTCGACGCACGCCTCCGGCCGTGAGCCGCGGACAGGAAAGTGCGATCCCGACGCCGGTCATGGCGCGGGACCGCTACAACCCGCAAGTCCCGACCTCTCGGTATGGTGAACCGCAGCGTGGCGGCGCTCCTCAAGCGTCGGGATTGATCGGCCCGATGGGCTACGATGTCCTAGACTAACAAGGATAGAAATACTCTGGGCCCGCGCGCCGGATTGTTTGTGCGGATGAAATCCGCGAACTCGCCCCCGCAGGGCGATGGCCCGACAGACACGACGAAACAACGGCGCTCGACCTCCATGACTCAAGTTCTCCGACTGGCGATCGTCGACCCCAAAGACACGACGCGTGATGCGCTCAAGTCGTTGTTATTGGGGATGGACCGCATCTGGCTCGAGGCCGAAGCATCGCGCTACGAGTTCTTCGCCGACGTAGTGAGCCAAACGCACCCCGACGTGGGCGTGGTGTCGCTCGACGCCGATCCTGACAAGGGACTCGATCTCGTCGCCCAACTTCATAAGCTCTCGCCCGAGTGCAGCATTCTCGTAGTGAGCAGCTCCAGCGACGGCAGTTTGATTCTTCGCGCCATGCGGGCCGGGGCCAAGGAATTCCTCACGCACCCGATCAAGCTCGAAGACCTGCTCACCGCGCTCGACCGGATTACGACGCAGCGGTATGGCAAGGGCGCCGGCAAGTCGCGCGGCTGCACCACGATCGCTGTCGCCGGTTCGACCGGTGGCGTCGGAACCACGAGCCTGGCCGTGAATCTCGGCTGCGCTTTGGCCGGCGACGAGAAGAATACCGTCGTGCTGGTCGACTTGGACATGTGCCTCGGCGACGCCGACGTGTTTCTCGACGCGATACCCGAGTACACGGTGCTCGACCTCGCGCAGAACGTCACGCGGCTCGACTTCGCCCTGCTCAAGCGATCGCTCACCAAACACTCGTCGGGCCTGTTCTTACTGCCGCGGCCGGTCCATCTGGAAGACATTCCACAGATCACGGAAGACGACATGCAGCGCGTGTTCGGTCTCTTGAAGGCCACATTCACGCACATGATCATCGATCTGTCGAAGAGCTACAGCCGGCTCGACATGCTGGCCATGCAGTCGGCCGACCACGTGTTGCTGGTCACGCAGTTGGATCTGCCGTGCTTGCGGAACGTCGTGCGATTGAATACGTCGCTCAACGAGCAATCGGCGATCAAGGACAAGGTCAAGATCGTGGTCAACCGCGTCGGTCTCGAAAGCGGCCAGATCACGCTGAAGAAAGCCCAAGAAACGTTGGGAAAGGAAATCTTCGCCCAACTGCCGAACGACTATCGCACCATGAGCGAGGTCCGCAACAACGGCGTGCCGCTCGTCGAGCAAGCGCCGCGGGCCGCCATCACGCAGGCCATCGTGCAACTCGCGGCCACGCTGTGCGACGATCCCGAACTCGCCGCCGCCGCCGACAAGGGCGGCAAAGGCAAGTGGTTCGGCCTCTGGTCGGCAAAGGCCAAGGCGTAGTAGAACGCCATCGAGCCCGCCGCGCGACGCACGACGTTGTGGCACCGTCTCCCGACCACGCACTCTCCTGACCACGCACTGTTGTGCCGCGGTCTCCCGACCATTGGGATCTACGCATCTATCGGCTTGGTCGTAGCGTGGAAATGGCCAGGGAGGCGAATTTGCGTAATTGGTCGAGGCTGTAATGGTAGAGGATTTCGAGCGGCGCGAACAGTTGATGCAACCACCAACCTGCCGTGGGGCGCGTCACTATGCGACTCGCGTACCGCCGATTACTCGACAATACCGAGGAACCGTCCGCCGCTTTCGTACCAGCCGAGGCGGGTGAATCGGCACCACGAGACGTCGAGCAATATCCGCGTGGGCGGGCCGCCGTGGACTTCGAGCGTTACGACGACGAAGCGATGGGGCAGCGGCACCTGGTGGAAAAAGCCCAGCCCCTGCTCGGAGAGGTACTTGCCGACGACGACGAGCGGCTCGTCCTGCGGTTCGAGCGTGTGCAGATCGACGGCTTGAACGCAGACGAGGTGCGGGAACGGCATACGCTGGGCCCGGCGACGCTGCTCGGCAATCGGGGGCGACGCGACCAGCGCCAGGATTCGGCGGACCTGCACGCCCACACCGCCGGAGGGACCGGAGTGGATCGGAGCGAAACGCGCGGTCAACTCTGCGGCGGGCGCGCAGTGCGGCATCGAGAATCTCCTCAGACAACGAAAACGACGATCGTGGCGCGGTCACTCGAACGCGCCACGTCAAGCCGCGAAAGCAACGGGACGATCTGTTAACCGCGCCAAAGGGCAACGTGCTTTGGCAAACGCTATGTCGCTATTGCCGGGAACCCGGCGTTATATGGATGGGATGCGCATCGGCGGGCCGGCCGGGCACAACTGAAATCTAGGTCGCGGATGGAGCAGTGTCAAATTCTTGCGGGACAATATTTTGGGATTTTTGGGAACCTCGCGAGAAGTCTTGAGGTTCACGGTCCACGGTTCATGGAAGGCCTAAGAATCGAGGCTCAAGGACCGATCGCGGCGCTTTGCATCGGTTGTTGGCCGGCGATGTAATGCTGGCTGGTTTGCAGGTCTTTGCGGTCGGGTGCTACCTGGCGGCCGCGGCGGAGCAGTTCTTCGGCAAGGTCGAGTCGGCCGTGGTTAGCCGCATCGAGTGCCCAATTGTTTATGGCGGCCAGCAGGTTGTCGGCGGCCGCGGCGTTGTTGGCGTCGAGCCGCAACGCGACGAGGTTATCGGCGGCGGCCGCGGCGAAGTCGCGTCGGGCAAAGCAAGCAACGCCGCGGTTGTAGTAGACGACCGCCAGCAGTTCGACCGACGTAAGCGGGCGGTGGCGTTCGGCGCGCGTGTCTTCGCCGAGCGCCGAGCGCATCCATGCCGACCGTCGCGGGACCGGTTCGCGGAACCAGGTGGGGCACGTCGTTTCTACGTCTTCGACGCGACCGCCGGACGACGTGCGCGCATAGACGTGACTCGGCGCGAGGACGGCTTGCGCGGAAACTCCACAACGTTCCGCCAAACCGACGAACAGGACCGTTCCGCTGAGGCAATTGAACCGGCCGGATGCGAGCGTTTCTCCGATGGTATGACAATCGGGTGAAAAGCGGTCGGTGAGAATCCGCTCGTGAAGGTAAGCGAACAGCAGTTCGGCCGCCGGAGCATCGGGGGACGCCGCCAATTGTCGCCGAGCGGCGGCGACGTGGTCGTCGAGTCGTTGCGAAGCGCGGCGGCGTTCGGCCTGAGAGCGGTTTTCGGTTATCAGAGCGGCGGAAAGCAGGTCGAACTTGTCCCAGCGACCGTCGGCGGCGTCGGCAAGCATCGCCCGCTCGGTTTCGGACGCCGGGAGGCGCTCAGCCAGCGCGGGAAGTGCCGCCAACCGCCGCTCGGCTCGTTGGACGAAGCTTTCGTCCGCAAGGGCGAAGGGCGATGAGGCGAGAACGAGGGCCACGATGCCGAACACGACGGCGAAGCGGCCTCGTTTTGGTGCGTGGATTGGGTGCATGACGCCGGCGCAGAGCGAACGATAACGCGAGGGCGAAGAAGTTTTCGCTAGCGAAAGCGTAGGTCGCGATGGGCCGCGCGTGGCGAAAGGTCAACGCGGCGTCGAGCAGAGGGCCGATGAACCGATACGGTCGATACGGTCGATTCAACCGCTATTCCACGGCCGTTATTCTGGAAGCTTGTGGCCCAATCTGGCCCGCTTGGTGTGCAGATAAGCGGCGTTGTGCTCGTGGATGGGCGGCACGATGGGGACTTGATCGACGACTTCCAGATCGAAGCCGCCGTAGATGAAGGCGTCGGTCTTTTTTGGGTTGTTGGTCAGCAGGCGGATTTTTCGCAGCCCGAGATCCTTGAGGAGTTGGATGCCGATGCCATAGTCGCGGGTGTCGGCCTTAAAGCCGAGGGCGAGATTGGCGTCGACGGTATCCAGACCTTCGTCTTGCAGGGCGTAGGCTTTGATCTTGGCGGTCAGGCCGATGCCGCGGCCTTCTTGAGGCAGATAGACGAGAACGCCCGCCCCTTCGCGTTGGATCATGTCGAGGGCCATATGCAACTGGTCGCCGCAGTCGCAGCGGAGGCTGCCCAACAGATCGCCAGTGAAGCATGAGGAGTGCAGCCGGACCAGCGGCGCGGCGACGCCGGCGACGTCGCCGTAGACGAGGACGATCGGCTCTTGCGATTCGTGCTTGACGCCATAGGCGATGACCTTGGCCGGTCCGTATTTCGTGGGGAGATCGGCTTCGGCTTGACGGAACACGAGTTTCTCGCGGACGCGGCGGTAGCGGATCAGTTCTTCGATCGTGATGATCGGCAGGGCGTGCGCGGCGGCGAGTTCGAAGAGCCGCTCGCGGTTGGCGCGGTCGCCGGTGTCGTCGAGGATTTCGCACAGCACACCGGCCGGCGTGAGACCGGCCATCCGCGCCAAATCGACGGCGGCCTCGGTGTGTCCGGCGCGACGCAAAACGCCGCCGGCCTTCGCGACGAGCGGGAACAGGTGGCCGGGTCGGACGAAGTCGCTGGGATTGCTCGCCGGGTCCATGATGGCGCGAATCGTGGTCGATCGTTCCTGAGCGGTGATGCCCGTGCGCGACGATCGGTGGTCGACGGGCACGGTCCAGGCGGTGCCCAGCGGGGCGGTGTTTTGGTTGACCATCGGGGCCAGGTCGAGCCGCTGGCAAGTCTCCGGCAGCACGGGCATGCACAACTGTCCGCGGCCGTGGGTGATCATGAAATTGACGATTTCGGGCGTCACCTTCTCAGCCGCGCAGATGAAGTCGCCCTCGTTCTCGCGGTCTTCGGCGTCGACGACGACGATCACCTTGCCCTGGGCGATGGCCTCGACGGCTTCGTCGATCGTGGAGAAGTTTGTGTTCATGGAGCGGGAAAGCAGCGGGAATGGAGCGGCGGAAGCGAACGATTCGCCGCGGGTACGTCGTGGTAAGTAGTTGCGAGAGGGCGTTGAATCGGTCGGCGCATGACCTTTTGTCGCCGGCCCTGCCGAACGATACTATTATACGGGCAAGCGGGACGCTGTCGCCATGACGCGGAAGTCGCCGACGCGGTGCGCGGACCGTTGTACTGCCCGAACCGATCGGTGGATCGCTTGATTACTCGGGCAGTTGGCTATTCGGGCAGTTGGCTATTCGGGCAGTTGGCTATTCGGGCAGTTGGCAGCGCCGCCCGACTTGGATCGATGGTGCGAGGCGACATGAACGTGAAAACGTGTTTCTCCGCGGTGCTTGCGTGTGCGATTATTTGGATCACATCGTGCGCGGACCTTTCCGCAGCCGAACCGAAGCATGCCTTCACGCACGATCGCGGCGTGACGTATAGCTCGCCCGGCGGTGCGGCGTTGAAAGCGGAGGTTTACACTCCCAAGGGCGCGGGGCCATTTCCGGGCGTGCTGGTCGTGCATGGCGGGGCGTGGCGGACGGGCAGCCGCGTGCATATGTCGCGGGCCGCCGAACGTCTGGCCGAACGGGGTTACGCCGCCGTGGCGATCGACTATCGCCTGGCGCCGAAGCATCCCTACCCGGCGCAGATCGAAGACTGTCAGGCGGCCGTGCGTTGGATGCGGTCCAGCGCGAAGAAATATCGCATCGACACGGAGCGGATCGGGGGTTACGGCTATTCGGCCGGCGGGCATCTGGTCGCTCTGCTGGGCGTGTTGAGTGACGACGCCGAGAAAAACGATGCCGAGAAAAACGACGGCAAGAACGACCACGGCAATGGAACGCAGGGCGGCGCCACGCAACCGAACGCCCGATTGCAGGCGGTCGTGGCCGGCGGCGCGCCGGTGAACTTCGAATTGTTGCCGCGCAACACGAAGGCGCTGGCCTATTGGCTCGGCGGAACGCGCGGCGAGAAGCCGGACGTCTATCGCCAGGCATCGCCGACGGCGCATATCACCGCCGACGATCCGCCGATGTTTTTCTTCCACGGCAGCGCCGACGCGCTCGTTCCACAGATCAGCCCGATGGCGATGGTCGGCCTGTTGACGGCGGCCAAGGTGCCGGCGAAGCTGCACGTGGTGGAGAAGGCCGGACACATCGGGGCGATGTTCGACGCCGCGGCGCTGGAAGCGAGCATCGCGTTTTTTGACGAGCGGCTCAAACCTGTCGAGGCGGCGAAGTAGCACGCTCCAGGCGGCTTGCACGCTCGCGACCAGCACAAGGTGCTCGCAGAGCACCCTACGGGCAGAAAAACACGAGTAAGTCCATACCGCGACTGGCCACTCATGCTCGAACGCGAAGAATACGTCGAACAGTCTTACTTCTTTCGCTCGATGATCGAGCGGATGGCGTTGAGCGAGTCGGCGCAGGAACTGCTCAAGTCGCTGCGCGACGAGGTGCTGTCGACGACGAAGCTGCCGATGGCGCTCGAATTCATGGCCGCCGAGTTGCGTTTGACCGGCACGCTGCACACGGCGATGGGGAAGCTGCCGCATTACTTCACGGCGTTTCAGACCTATCTGATGGCCGAGGCCGAGCGGGCGACCGGGCGTTTCGATTTTCGTACGGCGCTGGAAATCCTTCGCCGCGAGGCCGACTATCGCGCCGCCGGTACGACGCCGCAGGGGATGTTTCTCTATCAGTTCGAGTGTCTGTGCCGCAACCGCTTGGGTTATGACCGCGGCCTAGAGGCGATCGCCAGCGACCCGATCTTCGACGAGAACTGGCGATCGTGGATCGAAACCGTGCGGCGACAGGCGGGGTTCGTCGATTTTGCCGATCTGATTTACGTTCGCAGCGAGTTGTACGCACGGCAGCAAGCGCAACGCAACGCCGCCGATACCGCCGACATTGACGACACCGACACCGACGACAGCGAAGCGGCGGATTCGGCGGCGTCCCCTTCGAAGGCAGTGTTGTTCGGCGAAAAGGAAGGCCGCATCGCGCTAGCGAATCGGCGTAAGGATCCGCTGTATCTGTTTGCGGCGCTGCAGCGGCAACTTGGGTATCCGACGGTTCCGCGGCCAATGCCGCCGAGTGAGTCGCCCAACGCCATTCCAGCGCTGCAGCGGCAGCTTCAGCGGCTGGAAACGCGGATGAAATTGCTGGAAGAAGAACATCGCGGCGGTATCGACATCACGAAGTTTTACGGCGACAGTCAAGGCAAGGCGGCACCGGGCTAAGGATAGTTGCCGACGACGACCCCTACGCGAGTGGGATTTGCATCGGGCGAGGCGGCGGGACCAGAACTGGCTGGTGGCGTTGGTTTGGCAGAGGCGGTCGGCGACGCGGTGGAGCATGGGGTCGCCGCCTTCGTCCCAAAACTTCACCGTGCCTTCGGTAACCGTTCGCGCGCCGGGTAGCAGCGTTGGTGGTTGGCCGTGGGCGAGATGACGCGGCAGTAGTGGAAGCTCTGGTGACGCCGGCGTAACCAGTTCGCGCCTTTCGGCCGCAAGCCTGCCTTCGGCCGCGCCAAGCTTCCGTTCGTCGCGCGGCGAATCGCGTCCTACATCTGCACCTTATCCAGCAGCCGGCCCGGCGAGCCCATTGCGTTGTAGCCGCCGTCGACGTGGAGAATCTCGCCGGTGATGCCGTCGGACATGTCGGAGAGGAGAAACGCGCCGCTGCGGCCGACTTCCTCGTGCGTGATGTTGCGGCCGAGAGGGGCCATGTGTTCGTAGAGTTTGAGCATGTCGTCGACGCCCGCGCCGCGGCCGGCCAGCGTGCGGAGCGGGCCGGCGCTCAGCGCGTTTACCCGCACACCCTTGGGGCCGAGGTCGTAGGCCAGGTAGCGGACCGTGGCGTCGAGGGCGGCCTTGCAGATGCCCATGACGTTGTAGCCGGGCACGGCTTTTTCGCCGCCGTAGTAGGTCATCGTCAGCACCGACGCCCGCTCGGCGAAAATCCCTTGTGCCGCGCCCGCCACGGCGATCAGGCTATACGCGCTGATATCCATCGCGGTCTTGAAACCTTCGCGGCTGGTGTTGATCGTTTCGCCTTTGAGGTCTTCCATTGGCGCGTAAGCCACCGAGTGGAGCAGGAAGTCGATCTGGCCTAACTCTTCCTTCGTTTTGGCCATGACCGATTTGATGTCGTCGTCCTTGGTCACGTCGAGCGGAACGAGGAACTTTGCCGCCGGATTGCCTTCGAGCAGCAAGGCCACGCGATGGCGATTCCGCTGGCGGGTGTCGTCGGGCCGGTCGGGCAGGTGCGTAAACCCGCACACGCCGCCGCCGGCCATGATTTCTTGGGCGATCGCCCAGGCGATCGAATGATCGTTGGCCACACCGACGATGAGGCCTTTTTTGTTGGCGAACAGGCTCATGGGGCGCGGGGTTCGGGGCTAGAGGTGCGGGGGATAAAGTCGGGATTCAGGATTCAGGATTCAGGATTCAGGGCACTCGCGTTCGCGCGCCGTTCTTCATTCTTCGTTTTGCCTTTTGCATTTCCTCACCCGCCGAGCCAATCCGGCAGCTTTCCGGCTGGCGGCAGCTTGATGACCGTCACCGTCTTGATCGCCGGATGGGCGCGGACTTCTTCCAGGGCTTCGTCGGGCGGTTGGCTGTCGAGGTTGAGTGCGCCGACCGCTTCGCCGCCGGGTTGATCGGTCGCTCGGCCGACCGACATTTGGGCGATGTTAACGTTGTGGCGACCGAAGATCGTTCCGATCGCGCCGATGATGCCCGGCACGTCGCGATGTTCGAACAGCAACAGCGTGCCGTCCAGGTACGTTTCGAGCCGGTGCTCGCCGAGCCGCACCAGCCGCGGCATGACGTTTCCGAACAGCGTGCCGGCGGCGGCGTAGGTACGGCCGTCCGCGGAAATTTGCACCGCCATCGACGAACTGAACGCTCCCACGTCGGTCGTCCGCTCGCTCTTAAGCTCGATGCCCCGTTCCTTGAGCAGCACTTCGGCATTGACGATATTCACGTCCTCACAGGCTTCTTCGAGCAGCCCGGCGGCGAACGCGCTGGTGAGCAGTTGGGTTTCCTTCGCGGCCACTTCGCCGCGATAGCGGAGCGAACAGCTTTGGATGCCGGTCTTTGCCCATTGGGCCATCAGCAAGCCAAGCCGATGGGCAAGATTCAGGAATCCCTTCAAGCCGGCGAGCGTCTTCGGATCGATCGCCGCCATGTTCACGGCGTGGCGAATTGCGCCGGTCGTAAAGAAATCGATCAGCAACTGCGCCCCTTCGACGGCAACTTGCGTTTGGGCTTCCTCGGTGCTCGCGCCCAAGTGCGGCGTGCAGACCACGCCCGGCATTCCAAACAGCGGGCTGCTCTTGCACGGCTCCTCGGCGTAGACGTCGAGCGCCACGCCGGCGAGCCGGCCGCTCTGTAACCCCTTGACCAGGGCTGCCTCGTTGTAAATCCCGCCGCGGGCACAGTTGACGAGCCGCACGCCCGGCTTGAGGATGTCCAGTTCCGGCTCGCCGATCAAATCGCGTGTTTCGTTGGTCAGCGGCGTGTGAACGGTGAGATAATCGACACGCGGCAGCATATCGCGGACGTTGGCGACCAGTTCGACGCCCAATTCTTGGGCCCGATCTTGCGACAAGAACGGATCGTAGCCGACCAGCCGCATCTGCAGCGCCTTGGCGATCCGGGCGACCGCCTGACCGATGCGGCCCAAGCCGACGATGCCGAGTGTTTTGTCGGCCAGTTGCGTACCCATGTACTTGCTGCGGTCCCAGCGGCCTTCGATCAGGCTTTGATAAGCCGGGGCGATATTCCGCGACAGGGCCATCATCATGGCCACGGCGTGTTCGGCCGTGCTGAGCGTGTTGCCCGTCGGCGTGTTCATCACGACGATGCCCAGCCGGGTGGCGGCTGTGCGGTCGATGTTGTCGGTCCCCACTCCGGCGCGGACGATGGCCTTTAGGCGGCGATTTCCTTCGAGGGCGTCGGCGGTGATCTTCACGCCGCTGCGGAGAATCGCGCCGTCGAACGCGGCCAGCGTCGTGCGGAGTTCCGGCCCTTTGAGGCCCGTGCGGACCTCGAATTCCATGCCCGCCGTCGCGGCGAGCAGGTCCAGCCCCTCCTGAGCGAGCGGGTCGAGCACGACGATCTTATGTACGGCAGCCATCAAATCGATGCACCAGCATTCGGGCCAATCGAGTAATCCGGGCCGCCAGCCGAATCCATTCAATGGTTTTCGACAACCGTGCGGCGGCCAGGAACTCTAATCATCCCGAATCCGCGGGTGTTGGCAAGCGGCCGGAGCGGGCGCTTGTCGCCGATTGCGACATGTACAGCGGAAAACAGCCCGCGACAAGGCTCGCCGTTCGGTCCGCAGCGAACAGACGCGATTCCATCGCCGCAAAGGAAGTAGCCGCTTTGCAGAAGTACCCTACGGCCGGCGTGCGATGGTCGTCGACAATCCGAATCCGCGGACCAGTAGTTTGGCGAGGCGGAAGGGGAGCCGCTCGAGCCACGGCTCGCAGCCGCGCTTGATCGCCGCCATTCCGTCGCCGCAGCGCACGATGCGGCGGGGTGTGACGAACAGGGGCGTGGCGACGTGGCGGAAGCCGGCTCGGCGCAGCAGGCTGGTGACTTCGCCGAGCGTGTATTCCTTGAGGTGGACGCCGCGGGCCTCCGTGCGCGGCGGGAAGTAGTCGCCCGTCACGTCATTCGGGCGGACGTGCCAGTTGGGCGTGATCGTTACCAGCAGCCCGCCGGGTGCGAGCAAGTCGTAGATGCGGGCGAGGTAGTCGCCGATTTCGTCCGGCGCGATGTGTTCGAACACGTCGTTCCAATAGCACAGCGTGTAGCCGCCGAAGTCGAGCGGCGCGTTGTCGGCCATGAAATCGCCGAGCAACAGCTTGTCGCGATGCTCCGCCGCGATCGTGTCGTAGGCCTGGCGATGCATTGCTGGGGAAACTTCGATGCCGCCGATGTCGTAGCCGCGCCGGCTCATGCGGTCGAGCAGCGTGCCGCATCCGTAACCGACCTCGAACAGCCGCGGCGTGATGCCCCGGCGGCGCTGCCCGGCGAGCAAACCGGCGACGAGTCGCTCGTACCGCGGGTCGATGCCCATCGCGACCACGCCGGTCATGCCGTTGGCGGCCGCGAACAGCGCGGTGACCGTGTCGTAGCCTGCGGCGAAGGCGGCCGCGCGTTCGGGCGATCGCTTGGGAGATTCCACAAAGCGGCGGGCGTATGCCTGTTCCTGCTCGAATTGAATTCGCAGCAGTTCCTCCGTCGATAGCCCGGCTAAGCTCAGAGGCGAGCCATCGGCCAATACAACGACGCGGGAATCTTCGAGCGAATCGGCCGCGCGCGATACGCCGGTTGCGGAACTTTCAGTCGCAGGATGGTCGAGCAAATCGAGCAGCGGCATAAAGCGGGGCCTTTGGATGGAGCGGATCGTTGGTTCCAAGCTTCGTTGCCCTGCGACGTACCTGCCGGCACGACGCGCGACAACCGTAAGCCACGCTGGGCGACAGTCAAATCCAGTTTGGCGTCAATAGGCCCCGCGGCCGGTGATGACGGTTAGCGGCGTGCGGATCAGCAGATTGAGGTCGGTGAGCAGGCTTTGGTTTTCCACGTACCAGACGTCCATGCGTGCCCAATCTTCAAAGCCAATGTTCGAGCGGCCGCTGACTTGCCACAAACAAGTCAGCCCTGGCAATACGGCCAGTCGCCGGCGCTGCCACGGTTCGACGCGGGCCATTTCGTGGACGGGAAGCGGTCGCGGACCGACGAGCGACATTTCGCCGGCTAGGACGCTGAATAGTTGGGGCGTCTCGTCGATGCTGAATTTGCGGAGGTAGTAGCCGATCCGCGTGATGCGCGGATCGCGGCGGTTTTTGAACACCGGCCCATCGGCTTCGTTGGCCACGGTGTGCTGGATTTTGTCGGCGTCGAGCCGCATCGTGCGGAATTTCCACATGCGGAAATGCCGACCGCGATGGCCGGAGCGGATCTGGCCATAAAGTGGCCGGCCGCGGGTGGTGATCGAAAGGACGACGAACGTCGCCAGCATGATTGGCGAGAGCACGGCGAGCACGGCGAGCGCTCCGACGACGTCGATCGTCCGCTTGGCGAAGCGAAACGCCGGCGACAAGTTGCCTTCGGCGGCGACGAACGAAGTTCCGAACGCGGAGTCGGCGGCCGGGCGGGTCCGACGCGGCATCGGCAGAGAAAGCGGCCGCAGCGCGGTCGCGTCGAAGGCGTCGAAGGTGGCGGCGGAGAATGCGGAGTCGGTCTCGACGGCATCCAGCACGGCGGCAGAACTCATTGGGCGTCCTCGGTTCGTTTTGGCTCGGATCGTTCGGGCAGGCGAACATGCGAAAGCGGTGACTGAGCGGCCAGTACGTTTGGCAACCGACATGCCGGTCCAAAACGCCGACGTTGAGAAGGCCCGGATCGCGTCCGCAACTCTTTTGGCCGCAACGAGTTATGGCTGCGCTGGCATTGCATGCGGCTGCGTCGCCGCGGCGAATCGGCAACGTCGACACGTTGCGGATCGGCAACCGCCAGTCCGCGAGGCAAGGGAGTTGGCCCCGCAGGTCCTGCAAAAACCGTTTGACCGGGACACTCGTCTATGGATTCGGCGCGTCGAATGAGGGTGTTGACAGCGGGCGGCAGCGGCGGCAAAATGCGATGAACTTTTGGACACTATTCGCCCGATAGTTCATTCAGCCTTCTCAAGCCTTCATTCGCAAAGGGATTCACCGTGAACGCCAAAGACGCCATCAAGCTTTCGATCGACGCCGGGACGATGGTCACGTCGATGTACCTGGAAGACCTCAACGACGCCGACATGCTCAAGCGGCCTTGTCCAGGGTGCAACCATATCAACTGGCAAGTCGGGCACCTGATCGTTTCGGAAAACCAGATGCTCGGCATGGCCGCGCCCGAAGCCGTCAAGCCGTTGCCGCCGGGCTTCGCCGAAAAGTACACCAAGGATACGGCGACGAGCGACGACCCGAAGACGTTTTGCACGAAGGCGGAACTGATGGCGGTCCAAAAAGAACAGCGCGATGCGACGCTGGCCGCCTTGGCGAAGGCTACGGACGCCGACCTGGAGAAGCCCAGCGGCGTCGAATGGGCGGCCAACGCGGCGGCGCTGTACTCGATGCAGGGGAGCCACTGGCTGATGCATGCCGGTCAGTGGGCCGTGGTGCGCCGGCAATTGGGCCGCAAGCCGCTGTTCTAACGGTCGGCCGCGACGGCGACGACCACGCCGCGTTCTACGACAGCGCTCCGCGTCAATGCAACTATAAGTGATATCCCGAAAACACGATTTGTAGGAGGCGAATCCTTTCGCCGATCACGCTCACCTAGCAGTTCCGTCGGCGAAAGGATTCGCCTCCTACAAATTCCAGTTTCGGGATAGGTTTCGAGACTAAGACTAAGAGCCTATCCCAAAACCCCTGCCGCTCGGAAGGCGATCCAGGCGGCGACGA
>JBBDYI010000188.1:0-24347 GCA_040901705.1 Pirellulales bacterium
AATCACCGCAACAACTTACGACTCAGGAAGTGCCATTCGGGACGGGAGTCTTTTTTCGTACCGTTTTGTTGGCCGTTGGTCGACGGATGAAAACTCTCGTACACCGCGCGCAGGCCCAGCGGTTCGATGCGGATTTCGTCCAGCGTCAACGTCGCCAACCAGCCGAGCAATGGCCGTAGCTCACCGGCCGTATCGATCACGGTCCAACCGTCGGCCGTGCGGTGCGGCTGAAAATCTTCGCCCAGCGCGCCGCTGGGATGCGGAAACTCGGCCGCTTGCATCGCGTCGTTCATCCGCAAATAAATCCGATGCCGCCGACGCAGTTCCGCAATCGACTGCACGTGAACCAGCTTGCCGCTCCGCAGCACGGCCACGCGGTCGCAGGCCTCTTCCGTTTCGGCCAACACGTGCGACGAAAAGACCACGGTCCGACCGCCGGCCTTCGCTTCGCGGACCATCGCCAACACGGTATGCCGCACCGTGGGATCGAGATTCGCCGTCGGCTCGTCGAGAATCACGATCGGCGTATCGGCCGCCATCGTCGCCGCCAGGGCGAGCTTTTGCCGCATGCCGGTCGACATCATTGCCACCCGCCGCGACGTGTCGAGTTCGAGCCGCTCGGCGATGGCCAGCGAACGCTTGTGCTGCGGTCCGCCGCCGGGCCGCAATCCCGCGAGCAGCCCCAACACCTCGTGCCCCCGCATCGACCGAAACAGCCGCGCCTCGCCAGGCAGATACGCCACCCGCCGCCTTACGGCGAGCGACTCGCGCACGCAATCGAATCCATCCACGACGGCCCGCCCCGAAGTCGGCCGCAGAAACCCCAGCAGCAGCCGCAACAGCGTCGTCTTGCCCGCCCCGTTCGGCCCCAACAGCCCGAACACCTCGCCAGGGCGAATGCCGAGCGAGCAATCGTCGAGCGCGGCGAGCGAACCATACCGCTTCGTTAGGTTGAAAGTCTCGATCAGCAAACTGGCGTTTCCGGAGCAGGGGACGGGAGACAGAGGGCAGGGAACAGTGGTCGTGAAGCGGCGAGCAGGAATGCCAAATCAGCGGCATGCGAAATGGATTGCTATGGTATCACGCGGCCACTCTTCGGATCGATGTTCAGATTCAACTTCTCATCGTCGTCCGTAAAGAACAAAAATCCGTACATCATCTCATTGTACGTCTGCTGCCCGAATCGGACGGCCTTTTTGGAGTCAGGGTTGAACGGGTTGAACGCCGAGTTGTCGTAGTGCGCCTTGCATTCGATCCGCGTGCCCTTGGGAAACTTCTGCTTGCCGACTTCCCAGCGATACGCCATCTGCCAGTCGAAGCTGTAGTTCGGCACCGAGAGCAGCGCCGCTTCGTTGCCGTCCGGATATGTCGCCCGAAATGTCATGTCCTTGCCGCGGAGGTGCATGTGGACGAACATGCCCACGCCCGTCGCGTTGCAGTCGAACGTGCGGACGGCCGTGACCGGATGATGCGCCGCGTCGGGCGGAATCTCGAACCGCCGCGTCATGCACTGGTAATGCCGGGCCACTTTGTCGATCCGCTCCTTGGCGTACACGATGCCGACCGACGTCTGGTCGGTGGTTTCCTCGCCGGTCGTCACGTAGTGCAATTGTAGCGCCAGCACCGATCCGGCCGGAATCATCAGGCCGACGTGATTGTCGAGCACCATCGGCTCGCCGCCGGGCACGTAGCCGGTGATGAAGCTCGATTCGCCATCGACCTTTTGGCCGAGCCGGATATGGCCCATGTTGCAATGGTGGACGACTCGCTTGTTGCCGGGCAGAATCTCGACCTTCTGCACCCACGTGTCGTGCAGGAACACATACGGCAGCACTTCATACGTGTACGGCACGTAGCCACTCTCTGGAATCTTGTTCTTGCCGACGGCCGTAATCACCAGGTCCGGCTCACCGATCGCCCACTTCGTTTTGGAGAACTCGCGCGGCGGCGGCCCTTTCGCGGCGTCGCCTTCGGGGCGGTCGCTGGCCAGCCACGACAGCATCTTCGCGCGGTCGACGTAGCTCATCCGGCGGTCGTTCGTGAAGTGGCCGAACTCTTTGGCGGCGAACGACGGCGGCATGCGGCCCTGGCGAATCACTTCGGCGATCGTATCGGCGCGGCCGACCACGTCGCCATACGTAATCAACTCGAACGGCGCTTGCGCGTCGTCGTGGTGACAGTCCTGGCAGTGCTTTTGCAACAGCGGCGCGATGTGCTCGTGAAAGGTCAACTGGCTGGTCGGCTTTTCGCCGCCCGCCGCCGACTGCCGCGGCATCTCGATCATGCAGCCGTCGACGGTCGTGGTCGCCATGCGCACGTCCCGCCCGGCCAGCACGTCCTCGATCGCTTCCTTCAAGTCCTCGCGGGTCGCCTTCGGCCGCACGCCGGTCAGTCGCACGGCGTCGTCGATGCGGCCGCGGTAACGAATCCGATTCTCCGCGTCGAGCACGACCGTCTCCGGCGTTCGCGTGGCGCCGAGCTCGCGAGCGACCGCGGCGTCGTAATCTTTGCCGACGGGAAACGGCAGGTTCGCCTTCACCGCTTGATGGGCCACGTCGACGACCAGATCGTCCTCGGCCACGTTGAGGGCCACGAATCGCACGCCCCGCTCGCGGTATTCGGCGTCGAGTTCGCGGAGCCGCGGCAAGTATCGCTTTACCAGCGGACAGTCGAGCGTTGTGAACACGACCACGAGCGCCTTCCGCTCGCCGAGTTCGTCGAAGTTTCGCGGCAGATAGCGGATATCGGTGAACGACAGGTCTTTTACGATGTTGCCGACGGGGACACCATCAGCAGCACTCGCGTCGGGCGCATCGCTTTCGGCAGTGTCGCCGACGGCAGCGCTCGACTCGGCTTTTTCCTTCGTTTGGGCGTCTTGGTTGTCCGCCGCCGGCGACCCGTCGGCACGCAGCAAGAGACCGCAGGCCAGCAACGCCAATACCCATCGGGCAGACCGCATCGTACTTTCCTCGCTATCTGTTCCAATTCGCCCGCCGACCGAACCCCTCGGTGAAGAGCCGCCATGCGCGGCGACTGGGCAAGAATGGAACCTCGCGCACCGTTTCCTGGTCCAGCCACGCCATTATTCTATCAGAGTGCCTCGACGCGCCGAAGTCAAAATCGCCCGCCTTCTTTCGCACTGTGTCGCCACAGGGCCGTTACCGCGCCGCCGCCAGATACGCCGCGATTCCTTCCTGCCACGTCGGCATCGGTGGGCCGCCAAGGCTTTCGTACTTTGTCGCGGCGAGCACGCTGTACGCCGGGCGCGGGGCGATCGCATCGTCCAACGCACCCTCGGCGATGCGGCCCGCCACGTAATCGGCTGTCGAGATTGCCTCGACGCGCGCGGACAGCCCTGCCTGGCGAAATAGCTCCTCTGCGAAGCCGTGCCAAGAAATCGCGCCGCGGTCGACGACGTGATACGTCCCGTAAATTCCGTTTTCCAGCAAGAACAACACGGCCGCCGCGAGGTTGGGCACGTAGGTGGGCGAGCAAATCTGATCCGCCACCACGCGGACAACTTCTCGCTCCCGCGCCAGCCGCAACATGGTTTGGGCGAAGTTCGCTATTTGCTGACCCGGCCGCGCCGCGGCATACAAACCGCACGAGCGCACCACGATATGCCGCCGCCACGATGCGGCGTGCCGCTCGCCGGCCAACTTGCTCGCGGCGTAAACACTCAGCGGCGCCGGTGCGTCGTCCTCCGTGTACGGCGCGGTCCGCCCGCGGTCGCCGCCGAACACGTAGTCCGTGCTGATCTGCACCAGCGGGATGTCCAGCGTGCGGCACGTCTCGGCCATTACATGCACGGCGTCGGCATTGATCGCACGGCAACGCTCGGCTTCGCGCTCGGCTCGGTCGACCTGCGTATATGCTGCGCAGTTGATCACCGCGTCGGGCAGTTCCGATGCGAAATAGTCGACGATTCTCGCTGCATTCGTCAAATCGAGTTGATCGACGTCGACGCCCAGGCCCCGCTGGCCGAGGCGGGCGCAGATTTCGCTCCCAAGTTGCCCGGCCGCGCCCGTTACTAGAATCGCCATCCAATTTCTCCGCCAACTTGCAACCGCAATTCACAACCACGGAAGTGGCATCCCGCAAGTCGCCGATTCCGAAGAATTGCTGGTTCTGGGTGTTCGTTCCGAGAGGAGCCTCCGACAGCCATTCTATCGCACGGCATGTCGTACGGCGGCAAACACCTGGGCCTTGCCATCGTCTCCGGCCGGGTAGGATGCTATGATCGCGCCGTTGCGCTCAAGTCGACGCTCGACTGCCGCGTCCGTCGTTCGCCCTCCAAGCTCCTGGTCCATCGCATGTCGATTCACGTGATTGCCGTTGGCCGCGAGGACGTCCCGTCGCTGGCGATGCCGGACCGATTTCGCAAGGACGTGACGTACTTCATGACGCCGGCCGGCGAGCGCGGCGCGCCGCAGATGGCTTCGGGCGAATACTGGATACACCCGGACGACGCGCGGCGCTGGCTCGACGACGGCGTGCTCATGCTGGTTTCGCCGCTCGACTCGACGAAGTCGGCCGAAGTGGAGATCACCGAAGAGCAAGAATCCTGGCTCGAATGGCTGATTGCCCACGGCGTCTCGCATGTGCGGCTGGAACGGCAGCATTCGAGCTGAAAATCCGTTGGCTTTCTTCTTGAACGCGATTAGCGTGACGTGCGTCGGCGCGACATACCCGTGCGAGGCGTTCTTATGTTCTGGGCCGGTCGATTCGGAGCCGCGTTCCGCCGACTTTCGACGCTTGGACTCGCGCGGTTGTGCGGCGTGGTTGTCGTGTTTTGCGCCGCAAGCTTGCGGGCGGAAACGACCACGTTCGCCGTGATCGGCGACTATGGCGTCGATACGCCTTCGAGCGCCCTTGTGGCGGCAATGGTTGCTAGCTGGAATCCCGCGTTCGTGGTGACCGTCGGCGATAACACCTACGGCGATCAGAACATCAACGTCGAAGAATGGGAACGTCGGATCGGGCAACACTACGGGCGATTCATTCTCGGCCGCGGCGACAACCGCTATCCGAGCCAAACGAGCGCCACGCAGCGATTCTTTCCCAGCGTCGGCAACCACGACGTCATCGATCCGCCGGCGGGCGCAGTCGACCCGCCGCCGGGTCCGCCGTTCTACACGGGTTCGCAGAACGCGATTCGGCCCGGCTACCTCGATTATTTCCACATTGACCCGGCTAACGCGGCCGGACGGTTGCCGGTGGGAAATCACGAACCGCGAGCGAGTTACTACGACTTTCGCTGGGGCCCGGCCCATTTTTTCGCGCTCGATTCGGAGTCGGCATTCGTCGATTCCGATTCGGCCGAGCAGCAAGCCGAGTGGCTGCAAACGACAGCCGCCGCGTCCGACGCCCAGTGGAAATTCGTCTACTTCCACCATTCGCCCTATTCGTCCGGCGCGCACGGCGATCAGTTGTATATGCAATGGCCATTCGCCGAGTGGGGCATTTCCGCTGTGCTGACCGGACACGACCACACTTACGAGCGCGTGTGGCGTGACGGTATTCCGTATTTCGTCAACGGTCTCGGCGGGCAAGGAACCTATCAATTCCTCAACATCACCGCGGGCAGCGTCGAGCGCTATAACGAGAATCACGGCGCGATGCGGATCGCGTTCGACGAGCGGTCGGCCACATTCGAATTTATTGCGGCCGTGCCGAACGACGACGGTTCCTTTGCGCCGATCGTCGTCGACAGGTTTTCGCTCGCCGCTGTGGTTCCGGAACCGCCGGCCAGCGTGACGTGGACGGCGGCGGCGGTCGCACTTCGCTGGCGGCGGCTGTTTCGCCGCGCAGCGCTCGGTTAGAATTGCGCCGCGGACCGTGGGCGATCATCGTTCGATGCGGTCCCGCTGAGATTTGCCGCTTTCGCACCGACGATGCCTCGACTTGGGAGTTTACGTTATGTCCAAAACGCTTGCCCGTATCGCGACGCTCGCTGCTCTGGCGACATTTGCGACGCCCTTTGCTTTTGCCGAAAACGCGGCCGACGACGCCGCCAAGGTTTCGTATCGCGACGATTTCGAGAAAGGCGCGGACAACTGGGAACCGATGGACAAGTCGATTTGGACGCTACGGCAGAACGACCAGGGATACGTGTTCAGCCAGCATAAGAAGACGTCGAAGTACAAACCGCCGGTTCGCAGTCCGGTGAATATCGCGCTGCTCAAAGGCAACGACGTCGGCGATTTCACGCTGACGGCCAAAGTGCTCAGCACGCACGAAGACTACGGCCACCGCGACGCCGTGCTGGTGTTCGGCTACCAGGACGCCTCGCACTTTTATTACGTTCATCTGGGCAAACAAACCGACGACCACGCCAATCAGATATTTATCGTCAACGGCGAGCCGCGGACGAAGATTTCGACGAAGACATCCAAGGGAACGCCGTGGGACGAGAAGTGGCACAACGTCAAGATCGTCCGCCGCGCGGCCGACGGCGCGATCGAAGTCTACTTCGACGACATGAAAACGCCGGTGATGACGGCCAGCGACAAGACGTTCGCCCACGGCCGCATCGGCATCGGCACGTTCGACGACACGAGCGACTGGGACGATATCGTGCTCGAAGGCACGGCCGCCAAATAGAACCGCAGTAACCGACCCCCGATCCCTGACCCCCGCTCACATGTCTCCCGAATCCAAACTCGCCGAACTCGGTCTCACACTTCCGCTGCCCGGCAAACCGGCCGGCGTCTATACGCCGTTGGTCATCGTCGGCAACCTGGCTTACACGTCGGGCCACTTGCCGATTCGTCCGGACGGCACGCGCGTGGAGGGCAAGCTCGGCGACGGCCTGTCGGTCGAACAGGGCTACGAAGCGGCGCGGCTCACCGGCCTGGGGATTCTCTCCACGCTTAGCGCGGCGCTGGGCGGCCTGGACCGCGTCAAGCGGCTGGTCAAAGCGATGGGGCTGGTCAACGCCACGGCCGATTTCACGCAGCACCCGGCGGTGATCAACGGTTTCAGCGAACTAATCGCCGAAGTGTTCGGCCGCGAGCGGGGCATTGGCGTCCGCAGCGCGTTCGGGGCCGGATCGCTGCCGCTGGGCGTGGCCGTCGAAATCGAGGCGGTGTTCGAGATCGAGTAATCGACATCGAATAATCGGCCACAGCCGCCGTCCGTGGCCGATTATTCAGTTTGTCATTCTCCGCCGCGACCGATCAGGGTGTCGATGGCCACGCCAGCGCGATGGTCGCCACGACGGAGCGACCGCGACACGCGCAGCGACGTCGCCGTATTCGACAACTCGGTACTGTTGGTCGACCCGGCGAGCGCCTCGTCGACGGCGGCGATGCGCGGCCGCGACGCGGCCCGCGCGATGCGGCCGGCAGCGAGCGGCTCGCGTGCTGCTTCGTCGAGCGCCGCCACGGCCCGATCGCGCGCCGCGACGATTGCGGCGGCCGGCGCGGGCGGACTCGACGCCGCTTGCGGAATGTCGTCCTCGACGATGGCGAACTTGGTGAGCGAACCGTCCTGGTAGGTGTTCGTCGTTGAACCGTTGATAAACAGCGTCCAACCGCCGGTGAGCGTGACGTTGTCTGCTCCGCCGCCTTTGATCAGCACGGTGCCGGCATCGGTCGCGTTCGTCACGCCGGTTGGGGTTCCCGAGACCGACGAACCGGTGTTGGCCATGTCGATCACATCGATGTCGTTCAACTGGCTGGCCGTGGCGAGATTCAGTGAAGCGGCGGCAGTAAACAGCAGCGTGTCGCTGCCCGTGCCGCCGTCGACGGTGGTGACGTCGGCCGGATCGTAGATCAGCACGTCGTCGTCGGCCTCGCCGAACAACCGATCGTTGCCGGCGTTGCCGGTGAGCGTGTCCTTGCCTGCACCGCCGGTCAGGGTGTCGTTGGCCGAGCCGCCGGTCAGAGCGTTGTTGCCGCCGTTGCCGGTCAAGTTATTCGCCGCGGTCGCGCTGCCGATGACGTTCTCGAAGTAATCGGAGTTGGCCGAGCCGTTGACGCGCTGCATCGAGAAAGTCAGCCCCGCGGCGGGCGATTGCGCGCCGACATTCGACAGATCGACCGTCACGGCGACGGTGAACGCGGAGAAATCGAGCACGTCGTTGCCGCCGATGATCGTCAGGCCGCCGCTCACTTGCGACGGATCTTCGCGAAGCGTGTCGGTCGCGCCGGAGCCTTGCGTGAACACGTAACGGTCGTGGTGCGTGCCGCCGTCGAGCAGATTCATGCCCGCGCCGCCGATCAGCCGGTCGTCGTGCTTGTCGCCATAGAGCGAATCGTTTCCGTCGCCGCCGACGAGGGTATCGTTGCCGTCGCCGCCGTGGATCGCGTCGTCGCCGAGGCCGCCGACGATGGAGTTTCCGACGGCGCTGCCGGTGATGACGTCGCCGCCGTCGGAGCCGATGATGTTTTCGAAATTCACCGCCAGCCCGACGGCCGAAGTCGACACCGTTCTCGTGGCGTCTGCGCCGTGCTTGGCGATCAGCCCCGGCGTAGCATCGACGCCGGCCGTGCTGATGTCGACCACCACGAAGTCGCCTGCGCCGATCGTGGTGACGGAGAAGTCGAGCGTGTCGGTTCCGCCGCCAGGATGTTCTTCGACTTCGACGGTGTCGTTGGCCGCGTCGAGCGCGATCCGATAGGTGTCGTTGTCGTTGCCGCCGACGAGGGTATCGTCGCCGCCGCCGGAAACGAGTACGTCGTCGCCGTCGCCCGACACGAACAAGTTGTCGCCGCCGTCGCCGGTGAGAGTGTCGTCGCCGCTGCCCGACAGGATGGCTTCGATGCTGGTCGGATTGGCGATGTTTACGATGCGGCCGAGGTGCGAAACGATGTTGAAGGGCAGATTGGCGTTTAGAGCGGTGGTCAAGAATGTGAAGTCGAGGGTGTCGAATCCGCCGAGGGGCGACGAATCTTCGCCGATGGCGTCGCCTTCGACGCCCACCGGAGCGGCGAAGATGAACAGATCGTCGCCGCTGCCGCCGACGTAGAAATCGCTACCGACGCCGCCTTCGATGGTGTCGTTACCGTCGCCGCCGTCGAGCATTCCGTCGCTGCCGTCGCCTCCGATCAAGTGATCGTTGCCGCCGAGGCCGAACAGATTGTCCGCGCCGCCGAGGCCAGCGAGCACGTTCGCGCCGCCGTCGCCGGTGATGTTATCGCCGGCCGAACCGCCGGTGACATTTTCGAATCCGGCAACGCTGGCCGTGCCGGTGGCGGTGCTGGTGCTCAGATTTACCGTGACGCCGGTGTTGTACGCCGAGTAGTTCAGCAGGTCGATGCCGCCCGCGGCATCGATCGTTCCCGCTCCGCCGGCGAGCGTCGCGGCATTGAGGAAGTTGAACGTATCGCCGCCAGAGCCGGAGAGGATGTGCTCGACCGTGTTGGTCGTGACGTTGATCGTGTTTCCGCCCTGGGTGATCGTCACCGAGGCCACGGCGATGTTGCCGGTAATCGCCGCTGCGATCGCCGACAGATCGAGCGTGTCGTTCGCTCCACCGGTGTCGCTCACGCTGTCGGTTCCCCAGCCGGCTTCGAAGATGAACAGATCGTCGTTGACGCCGCCTGTGATCGTATCGTTGCCCGTGCCGCCGACGAGCGTATTCATACCGCCAACGCCGGAGAGCGTGTCGCCGCCGCCGTTGCCTTCCAGACGATTGTCGGCCGCGGCGTTTCCGGTGAAGTTGTCGTTGCCTGCACCGCCGAGGACGACTTCGATGAACGCGGCGTTGACGAAGGTGAACGTGCGGTTGGTGTGGCTGCCGACGCCGGTGGTGAGGTTTACCGTCGCGCCGTCGCCGGCGGCAAGCGAAGTGAAATCGAGCACGTCGACGCCGCCGGTCGCCAGTGCGAGTTCGTTGACGGTGTCGGTCTGCGCCGCGGAAGCCGTGCCGAACACGTAGGTGTCGTCGCCGAGGCCGCCGATTGCGTTGTCGCTGCCCTCGCCGCCGGTCAGGGTGTCGTTTCCGTCGCCGGCGTCGAGCAAGTCGTTGCCCGCGCCGCCGATCAGTTCGTCGTCGAAATCGGTCCCGTAGAGCGAGTCGTTGTTGCCGCGGCCGATCAGGATAACGCTGCCTCGCGTGAATGGGCGAGCGTCGAGCGTATTGGCCAGCCCTCCGCCGATCAGCGTGCCGTGCTCGATGCTCACCAGCGTGTCGTTGCCTTGGCCGGTGAGCAAGTTGTCGGAGAGCACCTGATCGTTGTCGACTTCCTGCAGCACCCGATCCTCTTCGTCGGGATCGACGCCGCCGGTGATCTCGTCGTGGTCTTCGCCGCCCCACAGGTCGTCGTTCTTGTCCTGACCGTCGAGCGTGTCCGTGCCGGCTTCGCCGAACATCGTATCGTCGTCGCCGATGGAGAGCGTGCGCGGATCGCCGACCTCGTTGTCACCGAGCAGGCGGTCGTTGCCGTCGGAGCCGTAGATCTCGTCCTTGCCGTCGGGGATGATGATGTACACGAAGTTGCCGAAGTCGACGCCGGTAACGATTTGGCCGCCGGCGAGAACGACGGTGTGGTACTCCGGAACCATCGGGAACGATTGGCCGCGACCCTCGGGCAGGACTTCGCGAACCTGGTACGTTCCGGCCCCCAATTGCGTGAACCAGTACATGCCGGTTTCATCCTGCGGCGTGTTCGGGTCGTCGGCCATCGTGACGGTGGACGGCTCGCCGGCGTCCAGCGTGCCGTTTTGGTTCAGGTCGAGATAGATCGTGATGCCCGGCACGCCCGGCTCGTAAGCGTCGTGGCTGCCGAGGTCGTTGTCGTAGTCGTCCCATTTCATGCCGTGGATTTCGCCGCGGCGCTGCGTGGTGGGCTTGTTGCCGAAATCGAAACCTTCGGCAATCGTCCCCGGTTGAATGAAGATGCTCCAGCAGAATTCGACGGGGAACGTCTGCATCATGTTCGCCGGCACGACTTCGCATACCAAGTGTTCGCCTGGCGGCAAATGCAGCCAATACATACCGGTCTCGTTGATGGTCGGTGACAGCGGATCGTCGAACATCGTCTGCGTGCTCGGTTCGCCGGGATCGAACTGGCCGTTGAAGTTCGAGTCCGAGTAGATCGTCACGCCGCCGACGCCCGGTTCTCCCGGATCGCGCTTGCCGTCGCCGTTGATGTCCAGCCATTTGAAGCCGTGTACTTCGCCGAATTCGTCGCTCGGACCGTTGCCGAAGTCGAAGCCTTCCTGCACGCTGCCCAGCGTGACGACGACCGTGAATCCGCCCGCTGCCGGCGCGGTCTGCACGAATCCAGCCGGAACGACTTCGCGAACGATGATGGTCGTGGGGGACAATCCGGCGAGCCAGTACATGCCGGTCTCGTTGACGGTCGGCGTGTTCGGATCGTCGGCCATCGTCACCGTGCTTGGCTCGTTGGCGTCGAATTGGTTGTTGTTGTTCAGGTCGGCGTAGATGGTGACTCCCGCTATGCCGCCCTCGGCCGGGCCGCGCACGCCGTCGTAATCGAGATCGAGCCATTTGAGCCCGTGAATCTCACCTGTTTGTCCGCCCGTGCTCGGTTTGTTGCCGAAGTCGATGCCGTCGATCGTTTGTCCGACAGTGAGCGTCACCGTGTGGAACGCCGGATTGGCCGGGAAGCTCTGGGCGAATCCACTGGGGACGATTTCGCGCACGCGGTGTGTTCCGGCCGGCACGTTTTCGAGCCAGTACATGCCCGTTTCGTCGACTTCCGGCGTATTCGGATTGTCGGCCATCGTGATCGCGCCGCGGTCGACCGCCGGGTTGTATTGCCCGTCGCCATCGATGTCGACATAAACGGTCACGCCGGCCCGCCCCGGTTCGTTCGCGTCGCGTGTGCCGTCGCCGTCGAGGTCGTTCCATTTCAGGCCGTGGATGTTGCCGCCGCACGGTTCGGCGATGAGGAACAAGTCGAAGCTGGCGTCGAAGTCGGTGGCGCTGGTCGCGCGGTGCAGTTCCACGGCGATCAGGTTGTCGCCGGGAAAGAAGAACGCCGGGTTCACGTTGAACATCTGGAACACTTGCCCATCGTCGGCGGCCGGCGCGAGCGCGCTCGTATGGAAATTCACTACTCCGGCGGGCATGTTCGTGCGGCCGATTTCAAATCCGTTGATGTAGATGACCGCGCCGTCGTCGCGCAACAGACCCATGCAGGTCTGATTGACCGCTTCGATGTCTTCGATGACGAAGGGATGGCGGAAATAGTGCGTGACGACCGTGCCGATGGGATCGAACGCGTTGACGACGGTCGACTCGTCGCCTTCGCCGTAGCCGAGTTGGGCGGGTCCGGCCGGCCATAGCGAATCGTCGAAGGAGACGGTTCGCCAGGCGTTGCCCTGGTCCGTGCCGTCGTCGAGATATTTCCACGTCGAACCGCTGGGAACCAAAATCGCCTCGGGCGGCGGCGCGGCGGCGGGCGTGGCTGGGGGCGTGCTTGCGGAAGCGTCGAACGAGAAGTCGATCGCCGCCGGTGCGGTCTGGCCATCGGCCGCGGGGCTGGGCGACGCGCCGCCGACGGTCAGTTCCCACGACAGGATCTCGTGCCGATTCACCGCCGCGTCGGTCGCCGCGGTGAAGCCGACCCACAAGTCAGTCGTCGGTCCGGAGAGATTGAAATTGGGAAGCGTCAACGTCGGCGCAGCCGGTTTTGTCGCCGTGGCCGAAAGATACACGTCCAATACGTTGGCGAAACCGTCGTAGTCGATCCACGCATGGTGAACGCCGCCGTCGTTGAACCGCGGCAGCACGGCGCTTTGGACCACGCTCGTCGCCGCGTTCGAAATATCGATCGCGACGTGGCTGCCGTTCGTGCCGTTGTTCGTGGCGGGATCGAACGCCCCGGTGTGGAACGTATCGAATTCCACGGCCACCGCATTGACGATTCCCGCCAAACCCATGCCGCCGCCGCCCGTGCCGAGAGCGGACAAACCAGTCGGGTCGTTATGCACGACGAACGTCAGGCCTTGTCCGCCGGCTCCGTCGACATCGGCCGTGCCGCTGGGGGCGGATATCTCGAACGCGAAGTGCGTTTGGAACGTAAAGTCTCCCGTGAATTGCACTTTCTGACTCAGAAACGCGGTACCACGTTGATTCGTCGAGTTGGGCGTCAGTTGCAACCGGCCTTGGGTGAACGTCGTATTGCCGTTGGGCCGGATGAAACCGGCCGCGTTCGTGAAATCGGCGAAGCGAATCGGCGCCTGATTGACGTGATTGCCGAAGTCGACGCCGGTGATGACGTCGCCCGACAGAATCGTCACGTCGTGCGGATTGGCCGCGGTTGGGAAGGTCCGCGTCATGCCGGCGGGCACGACTTCGCGAACTCGGTACGTCCCTGGCCGCAGGCCCGTGATCCAGTAATGCCCGGTTTCGTCCTGGGGCGTGGCCGGATCGTCGGCCATCGTCGTGGTGCTCGGCTCGCCCGTCTGGAACTGGCCGTCGCCATTGACGTCGATGAAAATCGTCACGCCCGGTATGCCCGGCTCTTGACCGTCGGCTTGGGCGTCGCGCTGGCCGTTGCTATTGAAGTCGTTCCACTTGACGCCGTGGATTTCTCCGGACTTGTAGTTGCCGAAATCGCGGCCGGGCACGGTTTGTCCGCCGACCACCGTCACCGTGTAACCGGTGTTGTTCCCCGGAGACGTCTGCACGCTGCCGGGCGGCAAGTCTTCGCGAATCACGTGTACGCCCGGCAACAGATTTTCCAGCAGGTAGCGGCCCCGTTCGTTGACCGTTGGCGTCTGCGGGTTGTCGTCGAGCGTTACGGTGTTCGGTTCGCCAGCGTCAAATTGCCCGTTGTTGTTTGTGTCGGAGTAGATCGTCACGCCGGGAAGGCCCGGTTCCGGGCCGACCGTTCCATCGGGCAACGGCACGTCTGGATCGCGCTGGCCGTTGCCGTTGACATCGTCCCACTTCGTGCCGGTCACGCCGCCGCCTTCGCCGCGGGTGTTGCCGAAGTCGCGGCCTTCGATCACCGCTCCGGGGTCGACGACGACCGTGTGGCCGCCGTTGTTCGGCGGGAAGGTTTGCAGCCAGCCCGTCGGCAGCACTTCGCGGACAACGTAGGTTCCGGGCGTCACGTCCGTGAACCAATACATGCCGGCCTCGTCCTCCGGCGTCGCCGAGTTGTCGGGCATCGTGGTCGTGGTCGGTTCGCCGGCGTCGAATTGTCCGTTGTTGTTTAAGTCAAGGTAAATCCGCACGTTGGGCACGCCCGGTTCTTTGCCCGCGCCGGGAATATCGTCGCGCTGGCGGTTGCGGTTGGCGTCGTCCCATTTCGTGCCGTGAATCTCGCCGCGGCCGCGGGTGTTGCCGAAATCGCGGCCTTCGACGACCAATCCGCCGGCGACCGTAACCGTATGCCCGCCGCCGTCTGGCGGGAACGTTTGCGTCCAGGCGGCCGGCGTCACCTCGCGGACGACGTACGTTCCGGCGGGAATTCCGGTGAACCAGTACATGCCGGCTTCATCTTCCGGCGTGGCCGTCGAATCCTGCATCGTCACCGTCGACGGTTCGTTGGCGTCGAACTGTCCGTTGTTGTTGAGGTCGAGATAGATCGTCACGCCCGGCAAACCCGGCTCGGGAGCGGCGCCGGGCTGCGTATCGCGCGTTCCGTCGCCGTTGACGTCGTCCCACTTCGTGCCGTGAATCTCGCCGCCGCCGGTATTGCCGAAGTCGCGTCCATCGACGACGAGTCCCGCGGTAAGCGTTACGACGTGGCCGCCGCCGATTGGGAACGTTTGCGTCGTGCCCTGCGGCACGACCTCGCGAACAACGTAGGTTCCCACCGGTACGCGCTGGAACCAATACATGCCCGCCTCGTTTTCGGGCGTGGCCGTACTGTCCTGCATCGTCGTGGTGGTCGGTTCGTTGGCGTCGAGCCGACCGTTGTTGTTAATGTCGAGATAGATCGTCACGCCCGCGATACCCGGCTCGCCCTGGTCGTGGCGGCGGTTGGCGTTGCGGTCGTTCCACTTCGTGCCGTGAATTTCTCCCTCGCAGACGTTGCCGAAGTTGAGTCCTTGAATCGGTTGGCCCGACACGACGTCGCGGTTGTAGAAACCGACCGTGGGGAACGTCAGGCGGCAGCCTTCGGGCGCGACTTCGCGGATGATGACGCTGCCCGGCTTGATGCCGGTCAGCCAGTACATGCCCAGTTCGTTGGTCGACGTATTTGGATCGTCGGCCATCGAAACGGTGCTCGGCTCGCCGGGATCGAGTTGGCCATTATTGTTGGTGTCGGCATAAATGGTCACGCCGGCAAGGCCCAGTTCGCCGGCGTCGCGGACGCCGTTGCCGTTGCGGTCGAGCCACTTAAGGCCGTGGACTTCGCCTTCGCGGATATTGCCGAAGTCGAGCTTCGTGATTGTCTGGCCCGGCGCGAGCGAGACCGAGTGCTCGCCTGACGCCGGAGCGGTCTGGACGAAACCCGCGGGCACGATTTCGCGGACGGTGTAGGAACCTTGCTCCAAACCGGTGAACCAATACTCGCCGCGGGGCTTGCCGGACGAGATCGACGACGTGCCGAACGACGACGCGAGCAGAATTGCGTCGCGACGCGTGACGCAGCCGTCGCCGTTGAGATCAGCCGCGGCCATGAGAATGTCGCAGCGGCCAAAGCTTGCCTGGAGGATGCCCAAGTCGCCGATGTCGGCCGTACCATTGTTGTTGATGTCGCCGGCGATGCCGGACGTCGTCACCGTGGTCGGCTCGCCCGTGTCGAACTTTCCGTTGTTGTTGAGGTCGAGATAAATCGTCACGCCGCCAACGCCGAGTTCGCCGGCGTCGCGGACGCCGTTGCCGTTGGCGTCGTTGAACTTCGTGCCGTGGATTTCGCCCGGCATCGCGTAATTGCCGAAGTCCAGTCCTTCAACTTCGTCGCCGGAGCCGAGCGTGACGCTGTGTCCGTCGATCGGGAAGCTGACGACGACGTTATCGATTCCCCATTGTTCGAACTCATTGGCTACCGTTGCCAGCAGCGCGTCGAAGTCGAGCGACAGTGTGCTGCCGACGTGCGGAATGCTAAACGAGAAGTGATACACCGAGTCGGCGGGATTGGCCGGCGGCTGCGATGCCGGGACGCCGTTCTGTCCATAGCCGAGCGAATTGCTTTCCGCCGCGCCGGTCTTGGCTGGGTTGTTGCCGATGCCGAACGCGCCGGGATACGCCTGGTTGGTCGCCGTGTTACTGAATGTCGTATCGAGCAGCGTGCCGCCGTCGGCGCGGACCTGAAAGCGATCCGGCCCGTTTGGTCCGCCGGCGTTTCCGTTCCACGAACCGATGACGAACAGATCGAACGAAATGTCGAGCGTCGAATGGGCCGGCATGTCGTCGAGATCGAGCGTGACGGTTTCCGCGGCGAACGGGCCGAGGAAGCCGCGCTGGTTCTGCGGCGTGCGGTCGATGTCGAGGCGTCCGGGATGATCCGGGCTGTCGCTCGACCAATCGCGCGACACCGTGACCGACTCGAAGCGGTCGAAGTTCTGCACGTTCCGCACAGGATACGTCCGCACGTATCCGGCCGGCACGATTTCGCGAATCGTGTAGTCGCCGGGGTATAGGTTTTCGATCCAGTAGCTGCCGGTCTCGTCGATGTCTTCGGTGGCCGGGTCGTCGGACATCGTGAACGTGAATTGTTCCGCGCCGGGATCCCAGATACCGTCGTTGTCGGCGTCGGCCCACACGAACACGCCCGCGAGGCCGGGTTCGCCTTCGTCGCGGATGCCGTCCTTGTCCTTGTCGCTCCATTTCGTGCCGTGGACCGTGGCCAGTTCGAAGTTACCGAAGTCGAAATCGCCGACGCTTTGTCCGCCGTCGACGGTCGTCATGTGCGAGCCGCCGAGTGGGGCGGTTTGCACCCAATTGTTCTGCATCACTTCGACGATCGTGTACGTGCCGCCGTCGAGGTCGGTGAATTCGTAGTTGCCGTCGCCGTCGGTCTCGGTTTCGTCGACCAATTCACCTTGGTCGTCGAGAATCTGGATCGTCCAGCCGGCGAGGCCCGGTTCGTTGTCGTCGCGAACGCCGTCGCCATCGATGTCGCGATACTTCTTGCCGCTTACGGTCGCCACGCCGGGATCGTTGAACGTGATCGTGTCGGTCGACGTGCAGCCGACCGGCGTGAATCCGCCCGAGAGCGGCGCGCCGGGATATGCGGGCGTCGTCCACTCGGTCCAATAGGCGTTGTAACCGTCGTCGTGCGTACCGCCCCAGATGCTGTCGTGGGCCGTGGTGCCGCAAATGAAGTCGTCGTCGGGGTTGCCTTCGACGTGGTGTCCCATGTTCACGGGGTCGGCCGTGTTGCCGGGGATATACGAGTAGATGACGTCGTTGCCGAAGCCGCCGAACAAATCGTCCAGACCTTCGTTGCCGATGAGCAGATCATTGTCGGCGTCGCCGACCATCGTGTCGTCGCCGATGTCGCCGACCATGCTGTCGTGACCACTGCCGCCGCGCATCAAGTCGTTGCCGCCCTGGCCGAGCAGCGTATCGTGGCCGCTGCCGCCGTACATCGTATCGTTGCCGTTGTTGCCTTCGAGATAATCGCGGCCGGGTCCGCCGTCGATCGAGTCGTGGCCTTCCTGGCCGTAGATCGTGTCGTTCTGCGCGCCGCCGTCGATGGTGTCGTTGCCGATGCCACCTTCGATGTAGTCCTTGCCGCCGCCGCCGTCGATCGAGTCGGCGCCGCTCATACCGTAAATCGTGTCGTCGCCTGCGCCGCCGAGGATCGTATCGTTCTCGGTTCCGGCGTCGACGTAATCGTTGCCCGCGCCGGCGTCGATGTCGTCTGCGCCCTGGCCGGAGGTGATCGAATCGTTGCCGTCGCCGCCGGTGATCGTGTCGTTGCCGTCGCCGGAGTCGATCGTGTCGTTGCCGCCGCCGGCGGCGATCGAGTCGGCATCGACGCCGGAATCGATGAAGTCGTTGCCAGTGCCGCCGTCGATGGTGTCCGAGCCGACGCCGGTCGTGATGACGTCCGCGCCCGCGCCGCCGGTGACGAGGTCATTGCCCGTGCCGGACGTAAGCGTGTCGTTCCCCTCGCCGCCGTGTAGCGTGGCGTCCATCGTGACGTCGACCAGCTCGATGCGGTCGTTGCCCTTGCCGCCGTCTGCATAGATTTGCGTCACGCCGCCGAACCGTTGCGTGAAGCCCATGCCGTCGACGCTGATCACACCGCCGCCGAGTTGCGTGAGCGTGAAGTCCTCGGCCACGTCGCTGCTGACGCCCGGCTGCCGCTCGCCGGCCAGCGAACCGCTATGCAGCACGAGCGTCCCGGCGGGAACGATCGTGCCGTCGGGCATCGTTTCGTTGCCATCGGTGACATGGGCCGTCTCGTACTTCGGACATTCGTTCATGAACTGGAAGATCAGCGCGTTGATGATGTCCTTGCTGTCGTCCGCGCCGAACACCGACCACACCAATCGCACGATGGCGCGCAGCTCGCCGGTCAGATCGAACAAGCAGACCAGCCCGTCTTGCTTGACGATCTGGGCGATTTCGTCCAAATACATCTTGCCGTCGTTGTCGACGTCGCGCCAGTTGGCGTCGATCGTGGCGACAAGCGCGCCTTCGATGCCGGCCGAGGCGACGAGCAAGTCAAGCTCCGCGCGCAGCCGCGCGCCGATCAGGAAGCCGAATTCCGGAATGTCCTCACCGCTGTCGACGTTCGCCCGGTCGCCGAAGAAGAATCCGTCGAAGAAATTGTGTGTTTCGAGAATTCCGCGCGTGTCGTACCCAACCGACAGATCGGCGAACACCCCCAGATCAAACCCGACCGTGACCTTGAACGGATAGATGACCGGAATCGGGCGGAACGATTGTTCGAGCGTGAACAGCAGATCGAATCGCGGAATATCCCACGTGACAATATTCGCCCGCTGACCCAGCAGCAGCTTGATGATATTGGCGGGCTTGATGATGTCGATCGAAATGCCCAAACCGTCCGTGCCTTCGGGATCCGGCTCGCGCTCGGCCTTTTGGAACACGCCGGCGACGGCGGCGTTGAGCGTATCGATCTGGTTGACGACCGACGCGCCGAAGCTGGGGTTGTCGGCCAGGTAGTCGGTCGAGTCGAAATTTGCGGCCCACAAGTTGTTGTCGAAGCTGAAGCCGTTGCTGCCGTCGATCGTGATCGTGCCGAAATTGATGGCGACGTTCTCGCCGGGTCCGAAGCCAGCCAGCGTGTCGATGACGCTGATGATCTGATCGGCGACGCCGATGAACCGCTTGGCCGTCGCGCCTTGTTCTGGGTTGCGGATGAACGCCAGGTCGAGGAACGTGACCGGGCCGCGGCCGGCCAGTTGTGAGAGTTGCGAAAGGCCCGGCACTTCCGTGAGCAGGAACTTGATCGCCGGTTTGATCGGGTCGATGAACTCGTCGACGTCCTTGAGCACTTTTCCGATGTGCTTGGAGAGGAAATCGCCGAGATCGAGTCGAATGTCCTTGAATTGCAGCGTCGGCGTGTCGAAATCGACGTCGATACCCGACGAACCGGTCGACACTTCGACGCCGAAGCTGACCATCAGGTCGGTGCGGATGCTGGGCAGATTGGCGTTGATCTCGACGGCCAGTTCGAGGTTGATCTCGGCCATCGTGTCGAGCTTGGCCGTGAACAGTTCGTGGAACGGGCGGTCGGCGATATCGGAGACGTACAGCCGGCGGTAGCCGTCCGCGTCGTCCGGGCCGACGGTCGCCACGTCGAGGGTGAGCATGCCGCCGACGCCGGTGCCGCGTGTGCCGTCGTCGTTGAGAATATCGGTGGCCGATAGCTGCAACCCGAACAGGTTGATGCCGAGGCTGGTGGGAATCGGGTCGACGCCGCTGTTGTCGACGGCCAGCCCGACGTCGATGTTGAACTCGAATTCCGGATCGTCGTAGTCGCTGTCGGCGTTGTCCATGTCGTCTTCGTCGTTGAGGACGAAGTAGAACCCGCTCTCGCGGTCGATGCCGACGCCGAAGTCGATCTTGTAATCCCAGCCGACGCGGACGCCACCGGACGCCATCGGCTCGATCGGCAGGCCCTTGACGTTCGTGTTGAAATCGACCGTCGTTTCGTCGCTGCCGGCGATCGTGACGATGATCTCGAAATTGTCGGTCGTGAGATTGACGATCACGTCGTCGATGTCGATCGTCGAGTCGGCGTCCTCGGGCCGATCGGCGAGCAAGTCAATGCCGTCGGGACCGAGCAAATCGAACACTTCCTGTTGGATGAACGCGGCGACGTCTTCGAGCGAGCCGCCGACGTCTTCGAGAAAATCGCAGATCGGCGTGACGAACTGCGTGCGGAGTTTGCCGAGGAACGTGCCGGTGGTGTCGAGCGCGCCGCCGACCAACGGCAGCTTGGCGGCGATGTCGCTGGTTAGGCCGGCTTCGAGCGTATCGAGCAGCGACTCGACGCCTTGGCAGATGAGCGTGAGATCGAAGTCGATGTTCGCGAACATGTCCGCGATCGCTTCTCCGTCGAACGTGAACTGCGGATCGAGCGGGTCTTCGAGGCCGATGGCCAGCGTCACCGCGTCTTCGGCCGTGCTGTTGAGAAACGTGACGTCGACGGTGCCGGTGAGCACGCCCTGTACATCGAGTTCCAGGCTGGACACGAAGTCGCCGAGGAACGTGCCCAGCGGAATCGCGCCGAGCGTGTTGCCGTCGGTCGGCGTTTGGTCGAACGTCACGTCGAGGGCGGCGCGGTTGCCGACCACATTGACGTTCGGCGCGGCGTCTGTGCGATACGACACAGTGACCATCGCGCTGGCGGCCGGCTGGACGTTGCTGGCGAATGTGAGCGTGGTGCCGACGATCGAAAAATCTTCCGGCGGCCGCGGATCGGTATCGCCGTTGACGTGGACGATCACCAGTCGTGGGTCTTCGTTCCACGGTTGGGCCGTGAGCGTTACGTGGCGATTGCCGCTCGCGCCGGCGACCGCGACGTGGTCCTCGTTGCCTTTGACGAGCGACATGTCGATGTCGCCTTCGAGCAGGTCCAGCTGGCCGAAGCGGACGTCGGCCGATGCCTGACCGGCGAATCCGGCGTTGAGGTTGAGCTGCGTCTGGACGTGGTCCGTGTAGCCGCAACTGATCTGCGCCGGGCCGGCGATGACGAACGGCACGAAGCTCGACAGGTCGAATGCCGCGCCGAAGCCGAGGCTCAACGTGCCGCCGGCGCGAAGGGTGAGATCGGCGCCCAGTTCGATCTCGACCGGTCCCAAGTCGGGCACGTTCAGGTCCGGCTCGAAGTCGAGGCTGACCAGATCGGAACCGTCGAGAATGATGCCCACGATCAGCGCATTTTCAACGTCCGACGTGTTGCAGTTGTAGTCGACGAAATCGAGTTTCGTCGTGACGTCCAAGCCCGGCAACGCCGATTCAAGCGCCGTGGTGACGGCGTCTTCGATCCGCTGTTCGAGCTTTTCGAGGTCCGGCACGAGCGACTCGAACGTATCGAGCGCGTCGAGCAGCGTTTGTTTGCCGGGTGCGGAATTTGGGACCGCTTCGATCGCCTTGCGGGCGTTCTTGGTGGCGGCCAGCAAACGGCCCGGCAGGCGGTTGATGTCGCCGATGTCGAGATTGCCCGACGAAGGCGAGCCGGCGGCCGGCGAACCGCCGGAAAACGAGCCGAGGTCGATCTCGTTGAGCACGGCGCGGAGTTTGTCGAGCGCCGCAAACAGCGGGTCCTTGTCGATGAACGGGATGTTGAGGTCGCCGATCGCCGTTTCGACCTGGTCGAGCATGTCGTTCAACTGGTCGGGATCGATTTCCGACGTGATCTCGTTGATCTTGTCCAATAGATCGTCGAGATAGCCCAGCGCATCGGCCAGCGACGCGTTGACGAGCGGAATCGGCTCGTTGAGCCACGGGATGTCGTCGTTTTCGAGCAGCAGATCGACGACGTTGTTGACGATTTCGAGGATTTCGGCGATCGACAGGTCTTTGAGGCCCGCGAAGGCGTCGGCGTTCGTGGTGAAGTCGAACTGGATCGACGTGATGTCGGTCGGATCGTCGAGGCTGATGTCAAGCGTGGCGATATTGCTCGAATCGCCGATCGTCATCAGCAGCGGCGACGAGACTTCGAGCGTGCCGTCGGCGACGAACATCGGCGTGTCGAGATCGACCAGGTCGCTGATGTCGGTTGTGTCGAGAATCTCCTTGAGCGTGATGCGACCGTCGGGCGAACTGCTAGGATCGGTAAGCCGGGCGTCGAGATGGGCCTCGAACAACAGTTCGTCCGTGGCGGTGACGTCGAAGCTCAAGAAGCCGAGGCCGGCGCTCAAGGAAAGGCCGTTCGTCTCGAATGACGCATCGATCGACAAGTTGTTCTCGCTAATGTCGGACTCGACGAGAAAGATGCGATCGGACGACGATTCGCCGTGCAGCGAACTGCCGGCGATCGTGTCGGTGCCCTGCGATGAACCGGCGATGCCCAGCGCGGCGCTGGTCGGCGTCGAGGAGATGTCGACGTCGTCGCCGCTAATCGTGGTGACGGAAAGTCCCTTGTCGGCGTTGATCGTGACGGTCACCGGCGCGGCGGCTTCGATGGCGGCGATCACGTCGCCGATGTCGGTCGCGCCGTCGAGGTCGACGTTGTAACTGGTCGCGACGCCCAAGGGGTCGATGGTGACGACGAAATCGGTCCGGTTGGGCATTTCCGCGCCGGTGAAGCCGATGTCGGAGAGATTGCTGATGTTCGCGAGAGCGACGGACGTGACTTCGGCGTGAATGCCGCGGAGGGCGAGCTTGCCCGTGAGGCTGTCGACGCTGAAGCGGACGATGTCGTCGAGGTTGGCGATGTTCGGATCGGTGTAGCCGGTGGCGGCGACGGCGGCCAGCGCGGCGTTGAGATCGGCGGCCAGCGCGGCGTTGTCGTAATTGTTGGTGGTCGTGGCGTCGTCGAGCGTGACGGCGACCGGCGCGCCGCCGTTGACGATCACGTTAAACGACACGTCCGGCAAAACGCGACCCTGGGCGTCGGGCACGGGATTCGTCGCGAGGATGCCAACGTCGAGCGGAATCCCATTACCGCCGTTGACGTCGACGAGGAGGGTCGCGTTGTCGAGGACGAATGAACTGCCTAGCTCGCCGAGGTAAATGCCGGCGCGGAAGGACAACTCGACCGTGGCGTTGAATTCGGCGGTGGCGTCCGCGATGATTTCGAGCGTGCCGAGAATGCCCAGGTCGAACCCTTCGTCGAAGTTGAGGTCGATCGTGCGGGTGAATTCCTTGTTCAGCGCGATGTTGAAGTAGAGAATGTCGTCGACGGCGTCGTACTCGCTGTCGACCATGAAACCGCCGGGCAGTGGACCGTCGGAAATGGCGGCCAGTTCAGTGGCGAGGTTATCGACCAGGTCGTTGATCGTCGGGTATTTGAGGTCCGGCACGTCGCGGATGCCGGCAAAACCGAGCGGCGACGACGGCGGCGTGAGCGTATCGGGATCGTAAGCCTCGGTGGCCGACGCGCCGTTGGCGAAACCGAGTTCCGCGTCGTCGGCGATACTGTTGACGGTAATCTTGGTGATCGTCGGATCGGTGGCGGCCAGGGCGATCTTCGTGCCGCCGGGATCCTTGACGGCGACGACATCGTACACGCCCGCCAGCAGCAAAGCGTCGTTGACGTCGTCGAGCAGGGTGTCGAGATTGAAGTTGTCGTTCGTGTGCGGAACGTTGAGCGGGGCGGCGGCGTCAATCTCGGTCTGCGTGGGCGTGCCGACCTTGATTTCTACGACGTAGGGCGTCGTGCCGGATTCGCGCTCGAGGTCGAGCGTGAAGCTGGCGTCGGCCGATAGTTGGCCATCGCTGGCCGCGGCGCTGCCGGCCGTGAGACGTAGCGTGGCGATGGTGAGCGATTGGGCGAAGCCTTCGTTGGCGGTCTCGAACTCGATCTTACCGTCGTTGTCGTCGTCCTTGGCGACGAGCACGTCGGAGAGATCGAGAATGCCGGCGTAGGGGACGCTGGCCAGGGCGTCGTTGTTCAGTTCGTTGAGCCAGGCGGCCGTCGTCGCGTACGTGCCGGCGTCAACGGTGACTTCGTAGGGTACTCCGCCGTTGAAGATCACGAAGAACGGCGTGGCAGGAATTGCCGCGCTGCTGGCGATGCCTTGCCCTTCGGCGTTGGCCTTTTGCACCAGCCGCGTCTGCAAGTCGTCGAACAATCCGACGATGTCGATCAGGTCGCCGAAGTTTTCCTGGACGAATGGGATTTCGGCGAGGCCGAGGACGTTGAGATTGCCCGCCGATGGGCTTCCCGCGGGCGCACCGGCCGGCGGAGAGGCGCTCGCCGATGGGTCGTCGTCGGTCAAGCCGGGCAATAAACCCTGGAAGAACGAGCCGAGACCGCCGATTAGCCCGCGTTGCTCGTCGCCGGCGACTTTCGTGAGCTTCTGGACGTTGACGTGAAAATGCC
>JBBDYI010000189.1:0-24307 GCA_040901705.1 Pirellulales bacterium
AACAGCAGCGCGCAAAGTGCGACATGCGCCCAAGTCGCAAAGACGCAGAGTTTCGGAGTTGAGCGGCCTGGCGTTTTCTGTTCCTCTGCGTCTTTGCGACTTTGCGGTTCAATTCCTATCCTGCTGACGAATGCCGCAAAAATCAACGTTTCCGCCCCACGATCTCGGAAATCTCGACCGCTCGATGCTCTTTCGCCGAACGATAACACGCTTCGACCAGCGCCATCGTCCTGAGATTATCCTCGCCATTGAGATCGGCCGGTTCGCCGGTTTCCAGCGAGCAAAGTAGCTCCGCCATTGGGCCGGCAAATGCATCCGGGAACCAGACTTCGTCCCACCGCGGCGAGAACCAGTACCCCGGCCGCCGCGTCGTCGTGAAGTCGAGCGTGCTCGGCTGCCGCGCCGGATACGCCGGCCAGCCGATCGTGCCGCGGGCCATACCGTCCAGCCCTTCGACCCGCCAGCGGATGCCAATGTCCGCCGCCGCCCCTTCGAGCGCCGGCCCAGCCCACACGTCGTCCCAACTCGACGCCCGCGCCCCGCCGGCGTATTCGAGAATGTACAAACAGATGCCGTCGTCGTGGGCAAACATCTTCGCCGTCCGCGGATCGGGCCGCACGCTGGCGAACACGCGCACGGGATCGCCCAACCAATATCGAAACGTGTCGAGATGGTGGATGCTCATGATCCGCAGCGTCACCCAGCCTTGCCGCTGTTGCCAGGGCATCCAATGCGGGATGGCTCGCATGTCGATCGTCGCCAGCACCGGTTCGCCCAACTCGCCGCGCTCCAGCAGTGTCTTGCACGCCCGCACCGATTGGTCGTACCGCATATTTTGATTCACCACCAGCGTGATGCCGGCCTTGCGGCAGAGCTTCACCACTTCGACGGCCTGAGCGTAATCGACGCCGAGCGGTTTCTGCGCCAGGATGCCGCGGATTCGCTTCTTGCGCTTGACGATCTCGCGAATCACGTCGATCTGCACGTCCGGCGGCACCGCCACGTCGACCACTTCCACCTGCGGATCGTCGAGCACTTCTTCATATGTGTCGTAACAGCGGGCGATGCCGTGCCGCTCGGCGGCCTCGCGCGCCCGCTCCGGCGTCCGCGAGGCAATGGCCACGGGATTGAACCGCGCGTTGCGATACGCGACCAGGTGGCAATCGGCCATGATGAAGCCAGCCCCGATGCAACCGATCGGCACGGACCGATCGCGAGGCAACTTGGGCAGGTAATCGAGGTCGAGGTCGAGATCGACGTCGGCGCGGTCGGACGCGGCGCGGCGTTTGGCCATAGTGCAGGCTGCTCCGGGAGAAGTCGCGGTCTAGAATCTCAAACGCCATTTGAGAGACACGGGGAATCGCGGCGATTCTTATTGCAACGGTCGGCACCACTTGGAGTTTACGAAAAACCGTGGCGGTACATGGGTTGCGTTTGAGATTGGTGACGACTGTCGACAACGGGGCGGGCAAAGCGGAAGTGAGGCGGAAGTGAGGCGGAAAAAACTCCCGTGGCCTGTCGGCGTCGATCATTTCTGCGATTTTTGGCCCGGCTGCCGCGCCACGTTCGTCACCGGCGGTTTCGCCAAGTAGGCGAACAAGTCGGCAATCTGTTCGCGGGACAGCGGATCAAGCAACCCCTCCGGCATGCTCGACAGCGTGCTCGCCGCCATCTCGTCGATCTCGTCGCCGGGGACGACCATCGTTTCCAGCGTCGGCAGGCGGACCGTCGCGTTGCCTTGATCGTCGAGCACGACCAGCCCGGTGAAGGTCTTGCCGTCGGTCGTCCGCACGCTCTTGCTGGCGTATTGGTCCGACACGGCGTGCGACGGGAACAGGATCGCTTCGAGGATTTCCCGCTTGCCGAAACGGCGGGCGACGCTGGTGAGGTCCGGTCCGTGGCCTTCGCCGGTTTCGCCGAAGCGATGGCATTTCGCGCAATTCGCCGTGGCGTAGATCGCCGCGCCTTTGACGGGGTTGCCCTTGTCGGTCGGTGATTTGAGGAACAGCGTCAGCTCGTCGATATCCCACTTGCCGGCGACCTTGGGCAGCGGCGTAGCCGGTAGCGAGTCGGGATGCGCCTCGGCGAACCACGCCTGTGCCCTGTCGAGCGCCACGGTGACCGATTCTTCCGGCGAGTAGAACTGCTTTCCAGTCCAGTGTTCGAGCAGCGCGAGCGCCGCCAAACCACCCTGCTCGCCCAGCGCTCCGCCGGCAAGCGAATAGCCGCGCAGAATCGCCTGGCGAATCGGCTCCGCATCGGTGGGCACGCGATTGACCCCGGCGAGCTTCGAGAGCACCTCTTGCGCCGCCACGCCGTCGACGACGCTCAGCGACTCGACCAGCAGCGGCCAATTCTCGCCGTCGGGATTCTGCGCCAACCCCATCGCAATCGCCGCCCGCCGCTCCGGCTGCTTCGGGTATAGCGAGCGCAGGTACGCCATCGCTTCGTCGTCGCCGCTTCGCGACAACACCGCCACGATGCCGATTCGCAGTCGATCGGCCGCGTCGGTTTCGACGTTCGTGATCTTCTCGTCGAGTTGTTGCAGCGCGATGAGCGTGTCGGCGTCGGGCTGCCGAGGCAATCGCGCCAGCGAAGCCAGCGCCGTGGTCGGCCACGCGGTTCCTTCGCGAAGCATCTTCAGCCGCTCTTGGGCGGTAAGCTGGCCGCCGACTTCGATTGCCGCCCGCTCGATATAGCGTCCCAAACTCAATCCGCCCGGCAAGGCCCGCGCTTCTTCGTAGAACCGCAGCAACTCGAACCGCTGGGCGCTGGTGAGCGCCGGCCGGAAGTGGGCCAGGTGCATGGCGACGTGGATTTTTTCGACATTGGGCGCATTGCCCTTGAACTGAGCGAACATCGCCGCGGCCGCGGACGGTTCTTCCAAATGCACGAGCAGCCGCACCAGTTCGCGATTGACCGCCGCGCTGCGCTGCGGATACATGGAGGCAAGCTGCCCGCTCAGCCCGGTGAGCGTTTCGTCGCTCAGTTCGCCGCGCAGCACGCACAGTTCGCACACTCGCAAAAGCGCAAGCTGATCGCTTTCGGTCAGGCGTTCTTGCAAGAACTTTCGACTCCGATCGGCCACTGCCGTTGCCATCGGCGTCGTCGGCTGCGCGATAAGCATCGCCGCCGAGGCATTGGCGAAGATTCGCTTATCGCGCGAGCCGAGCACACTGGGCAGCCATTTCTCGGCCGACGCCCGTTCGAGCGAACGCATCGCCGCCATCACCAGATGCCGGTCGTTGGTCGCCAGCGGCACGGCCAGATTCCCCAACGTTGTCAACTGCCCGCTCCGCGACAGCGCTTCGAGCGCCGTGCGTCCCACGCGCGGATCGACGTCGTGAATCAACTTCGCCAATTGCGTGGCGGTCGTCTCGTCGCCGTGGATGCCCAGCAGATACGCGGCCTTGGCTCGCACGAGCATTTGTTCGTCGCCGGTAAGCGTTACCAGAAAGTCCTTGGCCGGCGCGGGCCCGAACAACTGCATCAAGTCGAGCGCCCGCATCCGCTGGTCGACCGGCAAGTTCTTCTGCATCGCCGCGGCGACGAGTTGCGGTCCCCATTGGTCGCCGAGTTCTTCGCGGACCGTGAGAATTCGCTGCCGTGCCCACGCGCTTTCGATTTGCGGCTGTCGCAGAGCGGCCGAAATGCCGATACCCAGCGCCGTGACGCTCGGCGGCACGCGTCCTTGCCACGACACGCGGTACAAACCGCCTTCGGTGCCGCGGCCGCCCGTGGTGAAATAGATCGCTCCGTCCGGACCGACGGCGATGTCCGTAGCGTTCATCGGCGAGCCTTCGACGAACACTTCGCTCTCGCCGCGAAAGCTCGAACCGTTCGGCTTGAACCGCACCACCAAGATCCGCCCCTTGGCCCAGTCGCACGAGAACAGCGCGTTCTGGTAGCTGAGCGGAAACATCACGTGGTTGTAGAACACCATGCCGGCGGGAGAGCCGTCGCCGGTATTCAGCGCCGCCGGCAGATTGTCGAGAAAATACTCCGGCCATTTGGCCCAGCCGCTCCGCCAGCCGAATTCCGCGCCGGGCGTCAGGTGCAACACCCGCGTCGGCCGATACCACGGCAAACCGATGTCCCATTCCATGTCGGCGTCGTGCGTGAAAAGTTCGCCGGCCGCGCTGAACGCCAGATCGAACGGATTACGTAACCCGCCGGCCACCACCTCGACGAATTCGCCGTCCTGGTCGGTGCGAAGGATCGTTCCGGCCGGCGCTTGGATGCCCGCGCCCATGCCGTTGGGATCCTCGAATCGCGGTCCGGCGAGGTCGCCTTCGTAAGCGTGGGCGTAAGGACTGGTCGCTTCCGGTTCCTTGTCGAGCTTCGCGTGATTGCCGACGACGATGTACAGCAGCCCGTCGGGTCCGACCGTAATCCCGTGCGGTCCGTGTTCGAGCACTTTGCAATCGAACGAGAGCAACTTCCGCACGTCGTCGATCGCACCGTCGCGGTCGCTATCGCTGAGCCGATACAGGCCCAGGCCCTGCGGTCCCTCGGCCGTGACGAATACGCGCCCGCCGAGCGACAGAATTCCGTGGCAGTTCTTCACGTCGGCGCAATACGTTTCGACCGTGTCCGGCACGCCGTCGCGATTCGTGTCGGTCGCGATCAGCAACGGCCCGTTCTCGCGGGCCAACAGCGCATTGCCGGCGTGATCGAACGACATGGCGATCAGCGAGCCGGTGTCGATATTGCCCAGGACTTGCTCGACCGTAAACCTCGGGGCGGCGCGAAACCGCGGCGGGACGGGTGTATTGGGCGGGAGCGCTTTGGTTTCTTTCGCTTTCGGTTCGATCGCCGTGGCCTGCACGACCCCAGTATCGGTGTCGGTCGCCAACACATCGGCTATGGATTCGGTCTTTGCCGGCGGTTGAGATGCGCCGCTAATTGCGTCGGGGGTCGCGGTCGGTCGCTTTCCGCCGGCGGGGCGGTCGGTGGCAATCGCCCCGGCCTCTTGATCGGTAGCCAACGTCCGTGGGGGCTGCAACGGCCGGACCGTTTCGGCGTCGCCAGCGTCATCGAACGGTCGCGGCACGGGCGGTTCGTCGGCGAATTGACCGGCGACAAACGCCGGCAAAGCGAAATGCCCAACGATCGCCGCGAAAGTCAGCGCGGCAAGGCGAGCGAAGAACCAGTTCGTTCCTTCGTGAAATCGAGCGGACATCCTGTCCTCCTCGCGAAAATATGGGCATCCGGCGCAGTGAACCGACGTGCCAGGGGTGTTTTTTTGATAATTCGACGGCCGCCATCGGATCGCGTCGGCCCGCGCGCAAGCGCGGCCATCCGAGTTGTGCGGGGCGGGAGGTTAAAGAATCTCGGCGAACGGGACAAGACGGCTTATGCGGCGAGGCGACCCGCCGAAGATGGGGGGCGTATGCCGGCGTTGTGCCGCGTTCCCCTCGATTCCAATGGCCTGTTGCGGCTACAATGCGAATTCGGCGGCGGCCACAGTTTTCCGCGCTTCGGCGGTATCACTTCGCCGTTGGAAGCACGGCGGCAAGGAGCGATTCGCCCGATGAACGGACTCGAAACCGGCGATTGGGTGTTGTTTGGCGGTGCGGCGTATGTGGCGATCGTGTCGCTGGTGCGGCTGATGATCCGCCACCGCGGCCGCGTTTCCACCCAACTCGTGGCCGAAGTCGAACGCCAGCGGCAAGCCAAAGCAGCCGAAGAACATCGACTCAAGGAAGAAGAAAAGAAGAAACAAAAACAAGCCGAAGCCGCCTGACCAAATAGAGTGACAATGTAGAGTGGGTCGTCGAACGAAGTGAGGCCCACCAGATTTCCCGTACCATCCGCCGGGCCTCGCGCCGTTCGGCCCACGCAAAAATCGGAATCGAAGTCGTACTCGAATGTCGAAACGCCTGTATATCGAAACCGTCGGCTGCCAGATGAACATGCTCGATAGTGAGCTGGTCGTGGCGGCGCTGCGCAAGGGGGGCTACGAACTGGTCGACGTCCCCGCCAAGGCCGATACGATCCTGTTCAACACGTGCAGCGTCCGCCAACACGCCGAGGACAAGATCTACAGCGCCTTGGGCCGCCTCAAACACGCCAAGCGCGACAACCCCGACAAGGTCATCGGCGTGCTCGGCTGCATGGCTCAAAAAGATCAGGAACTGATCTTCAAACGCGCACCCTACGTCGATCTCGTCGTTGGTCCCGGCCAGTTGCACCAGGTGCCCGAGATGATTGAAACGGCTCGCCGCGACCGCGGCCGGCAACTCGCGGTCAGCCTCGGCCGCAAAGACGGCTCTCGGCACGACATCGAGCAGAGCTTCGAGAGCTATGACCCGCTCCGCGAAGCGGCAATGCGTCCGTCGCCGTATCAGGCCTACGTGCGGATCATGATCGGCTGCGACAAGTTTTGCACCTACTGCATCGTGCCGATGGTTCGCGGCCCGGAGCAGAGCCGTCCGCCGGAACATATCATCCTCGAAGCCAGAAAGCTGGCCGACGAAGGCTGCCGCGAGATCACGCTGCTCGGCCAAACGGTGAACAGCTACAAACATCGCGGCGGCCAGCGGACGACGCGGCTCTCCGATCTGCTGGCCATGCTCCACGACGTCGACGGCATCGACCGGCTGCGGTTTGTCACGAATTTTCCCAACGACATGACCGATGATTTGCTATTGGCCGTGCGCGACTTGCCGAAGGTGATGCCGTATCTGCACGTGCCGGCCCAGAGCGGCTCGAACCGCATCCTCGAACGGATGAAGCGGCTCTACACGGTCGAGCAATATCGCGGCATGATGGATCGCATTCGCGCCATCGTCCCGGAAGCTTCGGTCACCAGCGATTTCATCGTCGGCTTCTGCGGCGAAACCGACGATGACTTCGCACAGACGGTCGAGCTTCTCCGCGAGCAGCGGTTCAAGAACAGCTACATCTTCAAGTACAGCCAGCGGCCCGGCACGAAAGCGCCGCAATTCTTTCCCGACGACGTCAGCGACGAGGTCAAGCGCCGCCGCAACAACGACCTGCTCGCCGTGCAGAACGCGATCAGCGAAGAACTCAACCAGCCGCTGCTCGGCCAGGTAGTCGACGTGCTGGTCGAAGGCCCCAGCAAGCGGGCCGAGCGGCGCGGCCACGGCGAAGACGGCCACGGCAAGGACAGCCACGGAGAATCTGCAATCGGCGAGCAGGATCGCCACGACAGCGATGGCAACGACGGAAACGGCCACGCCCACACTTTGCAACTCACCGGCCGCACGCCCTGCGACCGAATCGTCGTCTTCGACGGAAATCCGCGGCAAATTGGCCAGATCATGCCGATCCGCATCTACGACGCTAACGCCTTCACGCTGTTCGGCGGCGTCGTGACCGAGCACGTCGGGCCCGAGGTTTTCCAACTGTCGCTCGACGGTTGAAAACACCGCCCAATCCCGCTGATTCCCAGCGTAGCGGCTTGAACTGACGTGCCGCCGTAGGCGATGATACGGCTGTCCCGCATCTCCTCACATCATCTCGATCCATATCATCAACTCCGCCACGCAGCCATGAAGCTAGCCAAATTCCGCCGCGCCAATGGCGAGGAAGCGGTCGGCGTAATCGACGGCGTCCGCATTTCGCCGCTCGCGCTCACCGCCGGTCAGTATGAAACGCTCGCCGATATCCTCGAATCGGACAATCCGGCGACGACGGTGGAGTTTCTCACCGATGCCGCGGCGGAGCGGTATTCGCTCGCCGATGTGACGATGCTCGCGCCGATCGACGATCAGGAAGTGTGGGCGGCAGGCGTGACGTATCGCCGCAGCAAACAGGCTCGCATGGACGAATCGGAATCGGCCGCGCGGTTTTACGACATGGTGTACGAGGCGCCGCGGCCGGAACTGTTCTACAAGGCGAACGCCCTGCGAGTGTCGGGGCCGAATGCGCCAGTACGAATTCGCGCCGATTCGAAATGGAACGTGCCGGAGCCGGAACTAGCGCTGGTGCTCAACTCGCGGCTGAATCTCGTCGGCTATACCATCGGCAACGACATGAGCAGCCGCGACATCGAGGGCGAGAACCCGCTCTACCTGCCGCAAGCGAAGGTGTATTACCAATGCTGCGGGCTAGGGCCGTGCGTGACGCTCGCCAGCGATATGCCGCCGATCGGAGAAGTCGAAATTCGCATTTCGATTTCGCGCAGCGAGATCGACGTCTTCAGCGGCGAAACGAATCTGCGGCAGATGGCCCGCACGTTCGACGAATTGATCGAATACTTGGGCCGCGACAACACATTTCCCAATGGCGTGTTCCTATTGACCGGCACGGGCATCGTTCCGGCCGACGATTTCACGCTACGCAAGGGCGACCGGATCGAGATCAGCATCGATGGAATCGGGACGTTGGTCAATCATGTCGTGCAGGGATGAGGGTTCCCCATTTAGCCCCCGGTGAATACACCGCGGGCAAAGCGGCGGAACGAATCCATGACTCACGATTAGCAACACGGAAAACCACAGGAGTAAACGGATGGCTTTGCAGCCGGTGTTGATTGATGGACAGTGGCGGGCGGCGGCGGCCACAGGGACGTTTCGCGCGGACAATCCGGCGACCCGCGAGCAGCTTGCCGACGAGTACCCCGTGAGCGCTTGGGCCGATTGCGATGCGGCGTTGTCGGCGGCCGTCGGGGCGCACGAAGCGTTGCGGACGACGACGCCGGAAACGATCGCCAGGTTTTTGGAACGTTTCGCCGAGCGGATCGAAGCGCGGGCAGGTGCAATCGTTGACATGGCGCACCTGGAGACGGCGTATCCGAAATCGCCCCGTTTGGCCGACGTCGAACTGCCGCGAACGACCAATCAGCTTCGCCAGGCGGCCGTAGCGACACGCGACGGCTCTTGGCAACGGGTGACGATCGACCGCAAGGCGAACATCCGCTCGCGGCACGCTTCCATCGGACCGGTGTGCGTGTTCGGACCGAACAACTTTCCGCTGGCATTCGGCAGCGCGTCGGGCGGCGACTTCGTGGCTGCCATCGCCGCCGGCAATCCCGTCATCGCCAAAGCCAACTCGTCGCATCCGGGCACGACGCGACTGTTCGCCGAAGAAGCACAAGCCGCTGTGGCCGAAGTTAGTTTGCCGGCAGCGACCGTGCAACTGCTCTACCGAACCAGCCACGCCGATGGCGAACGGCTGGTTGCCGATCCTCGCGTCGGGGCGACCGGCTACACCGGCAGCCGCGCGGCCGGACTCACGCTCAAGGCCGCCGCCGACAAGGCCGGCAAGCCGATCTATCTGGAATTGTCGAGCGTCAATCCCGTCGTCATCCTGCCGGGAGCATTGGCCGAGCGGCGCGAGCAACTCGTCGGTGAGTTCATGACGAGTTGCCTGATGGGCACCGGACAGTTCTGTACGAATCCGGGATTGATCATCCTGCTCGACGGCGGCGAATCGCAAGCGTTCATCGCCGACGTCGCCAAGAAGTTCACCGCCGCGCCGGTCGGCACGTTGCTCTCCAGCGGCGTCGGCAAGTCGCTATCGGCAGGCATCGAGAAGCTGCGCGCCGCCGGCGCGGAAGTCCTCGCCGGCGGTGATGCTGCTGCTGCTGGCAGCGGCGCAGGCTATTGCTGCGCGAACACTCTGCTGCGAACGACCGCGGCAAAGTTCGTCGCCGACGCGGAAACGTGGCAAACCGAGTTGTTTGGCAATGCCTCGCTGATCGTCGTCGCCAGCAATGCCAACGAAGCAGCGGCCGTGCTCGACCACCTCGAAGGAAATCTCACCGGCTGCATCTATTCCGACACGCGGGGTGGCGACGACGGGCTGTACGACCAACTCGCGCCGCGGCTGCGACCGCACGTCGGCCGATTGCTCAACGACAAGATGCCGACCGGCGTGGCGGTGTCGCCGGCGATGAACCACGGCGGTCCGTTCCCAGCGACGGGGCACAGCGGCTTTACGGCGGTGGGCATGCCGGCTTCGCTGTGGCGATTTACCGCGCTCGAATGTTACGACAACGTCCGCGAACATCGATTGCCGGCGGCGATGCGGGATAAGAATCCGTCGGCCGCGACGTGGCGATCGATCGACGGCCAATGGACGCAAAGCGACGCCTGAGAGGTTGTGAATGAATGTAGGGTGCTCTGTGAGCACCACAAAGCGTTGTGCCAAGGTGCTCACAGAGCACCCTACAGGTTGCGGTTGGACTTGTTCATGTTCGATTCTTTCACAACCTCTGAGGCGTTGGCCGCGCAAAGCCGAACGGGAACGCGACGAGTTTTCTCGGCAACGCGCGTCGGCGAGCCGAGGAATCCGGTTGCGCCAAATGTTCGGCATCAGCGGCATATCTTTCCTAGCGCGACCGAGTGCGCGTTTTCGGACTTCGCGGCAGGCGGCACCGGCCCGTCAAACACTGAGAACCGTTGACGGTCGCCAGTCGGGGGATTACCGTGAAGCATTGCCTGCCTTGCTTCCCTCCGTCCGTCACACTCTTCGCCCGTCGCGGCTTCTCGCCAGCGAAATGCCGAGCGCAATTCGAAAGGACACGCAATGCAAACGAATTCCCAGTTACTGCGGCAGCGTACATGGATCGCCGCGATCGGCATTTTGGCCTTCGTCTGGTGGAGCGCCGCTTCGGTCTCGATGTTGCGTGCGGAGGACGCGAAGCCGGCGGACGCGACAAGCAGCGAAACGGCGGTCGATAAGCCCGCCGACGCCAAGGAAGTCGACGCGAAGGAACTCGCCGCCGGACATTCGCAGCACGGCGATGCGTTCAACGAGGGACCGCGGCAGCACGCCTATCTGATGGGCGGCACCGGCCACGTCCACATCCAAGTCGCGACCGAAAACGAGGAAGCGCAGAAGTTCTTCGACCAGGGCGTCGGCCAGTTACACGGCTTTTGGTACTACGAATCCGAACGCTCCTTCCGCCAGGCCGCCGTGCTCGATCCCGATTGCGCGATGTGCTACTGGGGCATGGCAATGTCGAACGTGAACAACGAAAAACGCGCCCGCGGATTCATCGCCAAGGCGGTCGAGCGCAAGGCCAAGGCCAGCCGCCGAGAACAGACGTGGATCGACGCTTACGCCGCATTCTTCGACGAGAAAAACAAGGACAACAAACGCCGCCGCGAAAAGCTCGTTCTCGACTTGGAAAGCATCATTCACGACTTTCCCGATGAACTCGAAGCCAAGGCGTTTCTCGCCGGGCAGATCTGGTCGAACGAAGGGGCCGGCATCGCCATCTCCAGCCGGCAATCTGTGGATGCCTTGATCCAACAAGTGCTCGACGTCGAGCCGATGCACCCCGTGCATCACTACCGCATTCACATGTGGGACAATCCGAAGCCGGAGCGGGCGCTGGCGGCGGCGTCGCTATGCGGACAGTCCGCGCCGAACATTGCTCACATGTGGCACATGCCCGGGCACATCTATTCGCGTCTCCAACGGTATGAAGACGCCGCGTGGCAACAAGAAGCCTCGGCCCGCGTCGATCACGCCCATATGATCCGCGACCGGGTGATGCCGTATCAGATTCATAACTACGCCCACAACAACGAATGGTGTTCGCAGAATCTTTCGTATGTCGGCCGCGTTCACGATGCCGTGACGTTGGCGAAGAACTTGCTCGAATTGCCCCGGCATCCGCAATTCAACCATTATGGCGTCGGCGGCAGCGCCGCGGCGCACGGCCGGCGGAGGTTGTTCGAGTATCTCGAAAAGTTCGAGCTATGGGACGAGGTGCTGGCACTGGCTGACACGCCGTATCTCGAACCGACGGACCAGGAAGACGAGCAAGTCCGCCGCTTAGCGCTCGTCGGCGCGGCCCATTTCTCGAAGGAGCACTTCGATGCCGGACAGGTTTGTATCGAAGACCTGAAGTCGCGAATCGCCGCCAAGCAGGAGGCCGCCGACAAGGCCGAGCGCGAAGCGGAGGAGAAGGCCAAAAACGAGAAGAAGAACGACGACCAGATCGCCAAGGCCAAGGCCGACGCCCGCAAGCCGCACGAGCGGGCTAAGAAGCCGATCGAGGAAGCGTTGGCGGAGCTGCGCGGACGGCGGGCACTTGCTCGCGGCGATTCCAAAGAGGCCCTCGCGCAGTTCGAGAAAGCCGGGCGGCAAGTGCGAAAGGAATTGCTTGCTCAAACGCACCTCAAAGCCGGCGACGCGGCCAAGGCGATCGAAATCGCCAAGGTGTCGTTCGACGGCGCGCCGGGCCAGGTGCTGCCGCTGGCCAATTACGTCGAAGTGCTCTACCGCGGCGGAAAGACGGACGAAGCCGCCGAACAGTTCAAGAAGCTGCGCCGGCTTGCGGGCCATGCCGACCTCGACATGCCCGCATTGGCCCGGCTATCGGATGCTGCTAAGTCGATGCATCTGGGCGACGACTGGCGCGACCCCGCGTCGCCGGCGAACGACGTTGGCGTGCGGCCGAATCTCGATTCGCTCGGCCCGTTCCGCTGGTCGCCCTACGTGGCCGACGATTGGACGCTCACCGACGGTCAGAATAAGCCGATCAGTCTGCACCAGTATCGCGGCAAACCGGTCGTGGTGATCTTCTACCTCGGCTACGGCTGTCTGCATTGCGTGGAGCAGCTCAAGTCGTTCGCACCGAAGACGAAGGATTTCTCCAGCGAGGGCATCGAACTGGTCGCGATCAGTTCCGACGCTCAGGCGGAATTGCAGCAATCGATCGCCAACTGCGGCATCGAAGGCGGCTTCCCGTTCCCGCTCTGCTCGGATGCTTCGCTGAACGTGTTCCGCCAGTACCGGGCCTTCGACGACTTCGAGCAGACGACGCTGCACGGCACGTTCCTAATCGACGCCAAAGGCTTCGTGCGGTGGCAGGATATCAGCTACGAGCCGTTCAATGATCCGGATTTTTTGTTGAAAGAGGCGGAGCGGCTGTTGGCGCAGTGAGCAATCCATCGCAATCAAGCGAATTCGCATTGCGTCCATTGGTTACTCCATGATGAGCACTCGTTTCTTTGTCGCCGCGTTTCTCGCGATATTCGCTGCTTTGTGCGATCGTGAAATTGTACCGACGCCGAATACGGAGTCGGGCGATTCCGCCGCGGGCGAAGTTGAGCAAACGCAATCATCGTCGCGCGAGGTCGTCCGAATCGACCTGACCGAATGCCGTGGCGACGAACTTCGAGAGCTCGTCGAGCAAGCACGTGACAACACGGCGCCGATGAGCATCGACCTTACGTGGTCGAAGGTGAACGGCGAATTGTTGGAGCGTCTCCGCGGTCTGGTGACCGTGCGGGAGTTGTACCTGTTCGGAACCGAGGTCGACGATGATGATTTATCGCACGTCGGCGACTTGCCGAACCTGGAGGCGATCGACCTGGGAGGGTGCAACGTCACGCCGTCGGGTGTTCTGCATTTGCGATCCTCTCGGCAACTGAAACATTTGCATCTTTCGGACTTTTCCTCGCCGCTCGACGAAGCCACGATGGAGCAAATCGCAACGGCTTGGCCCCACCTGCAATCGCTTAGCCTCGACGGCGCGCAGATCGCTGATTCGGCGTTTGCCCACGTCGGCAAACTTCGACAATTGCGCTACTTGAATATCTGCCGAACGCAAGTCACCGATGAGGGGTTGAAAACTCTTGGCACGTTGACCCGGCTAACGACGCTGCACGCCGGCAATACGAAGATCTCGGACTTGGGCATGGACGCAATCTGCTCGCTTTCGACACTTGAAAAACTGGACCTGAACTTTACTGGGATCACGGATCGAGGGCTGCAAGGAATCGATCACCTGATGAAGCTGAAGCGAATCTATTTCGTGGGCACGGAAGTGACCGACGCCGGCCTGGAGCATCTCAAGCCGCTGGATTCACTCGTATATATTGGACTGAGCGACCATAACAGTCTCGCCGCCGTCGAAGCGCTCAAGGAGGCTTTGCCGCTATACAAGGCGAATAAGGGCGGCGGCTAACAGTCAGCCCGGCTAACTGTGGACGCCTTGGCGCTTAGCGAGGACTTGCGGCCCCCTTGCGAGCGAAGTGGCGAAGCGGCATATTGGCGGCGATGCGAAGTTTGCATCGATATGAACCAACGCCAATTCAAGCTAGGAGATAAATCATGGCCCGATCGGGAGCCGTTACGTTCAAGGGAGCCCCGTTGACCCTCGCCGGCGAAGCCGTCAAGGCTGGCCAGCCGGCCCCCGCGTTCACGCTGCACTACTTCGACGGCGGGCTGAAGACGATTACGCCGGACGATCTCAAGGGCAAGCCGACGATCCTGTCGGTCGTGCCGTCGCTCGATACGCCGGTCTGCCAGACGCAGACCAAGAAGTTCAACGAACAGCTCGGCGCGCTGGGCGACAAGATCAACGCCGTCACGGTCAGCCTCGACCTGCCGTTCGCCATGAACCGCTTTTGCGGCGCGGAGAGCATCAAGATCCTCCGCAACGGCAGCGACTACATGGACCGCTCGTTCGGCCAGAACTGGGGCATGTTGATCGAGGAACTGAAGATTCTCGCCCGCGGCACGTTCGTGCTCGACAAGGACGGCAAGGTCGTCTACGCCGAAACGGTCAAGGAAGTGGCGGAAGAGCCGAATTATGATGCGGCGATGAGCGCTTTGAAGGGACTTTTGTAAAGGTTCAAGTTTCAAGGCTCACGGTTCAGGCAAATTCTAAGGCTCAATTCCCAATGTGCTGGGAGTTGGGCCTTTTTTTATGCGCCGGCGTCTGCTTGATTGGAGCGCTTCAGGCGATACGGCGCTGTTGCGCGTCGTTGTTTTCGATATCGCGCATCGCCGTTTGCCACAGGTCCGGGCGTTTCGTGCAGATCGCATCCAGCGGGAACGGAGCAAGCTCGCGGGCGTAGTCGGCGATCGATTCGACAGGGCGTCCTTGCAGTTCCGGCGAAACGCCGCAGAGCTTGAAGTGCCGCTTGAGCCGCGCAAAGCTGCCGCTGTCGAGTGGCATCTTGGTAAAGCAGTCGATCCACACCCAATCGATCTGCCCGGCGAGCGCGAGCGCCGATTCCGCCGGCTCGAATTCGGAAAACCGCACGGCAATGCGGTGCTCGCCTTGGGCGACGAGCGTGCGGATCATCGGGAACGAGCAATCGAGGAAGAAATAATCGCTTACGGCGTGGCGACGCACCACGTCCAACACGCGCGGCTCGATCCGCTCGCTCTTGACGTTGAGGATCAGCGTGCCGTGGCGGTAATGCCCCAGGTATTCGTCGAAATCCTCGCCGTCGGCGAACGGGTCGTGCTGGACGATGAGCCGCTCGCCACGATCGCGCAAGTCGATCTCGACGCCGCATTCGGTCGGCGTGCCGCGAAGCTGCTCGGACGTGTTCACGCGGTGGGCGATGTAGAGCATGGGGTCAGAGATCGGGATTCGGGGAAATGCGAGCTTGCTTCACGCGGCGTTTCGCAGTGTTTCTTCGTGGCGTTCGTCGATCCCGCGGCGGAACGTGACCAATTTCATGCCGAGGAAATTGAGGACGGTGGTAATGCCGGTGGCGAACAGGAACGCCCATGCGCCGCCGTTTTCACCGAGCACGACGAGCGCGGCGCGATTGCAGGCGACGTTGACGGCCAGCGTTGCGGCATACAGGGCGAGGTAAGAAATCGGCTCGGTCGCCGAACGGCGGGCAGACTCGAACGTCCACCACTTATTGCCGAAAAAACCCACGACGACGCCGGCCAGGTACGAAACGGCCTTCGCAATGTCTCGCGAAGGCAGCCCCGCCGCAAGCATCCGGTACGCGGCGAAGTCGACGGCCACGCTGGTCGAGCCGACGACGAGGAACCGCAACAGTTGCTTGCGCGTCTCGCGACGCTTGTCCCATGTGGCGACAATTTGCCTGTCCGGCGCAACAACGTCGTAGGGTGGGCTGTGCCCACCGGCTCGGCACGTTTGGTTCGACACGCAAATACCTCCCGCCGGTTTGTCACGCCGCTACGAAGCTTGCTGCTACGACGCCCACCGCAGCCGCGTGCCGGCATCGCGCTCGGCAAAGTGCCGCTCCCAACGCCGATAGTCGCGCACATCCTCGGGCGTGCCCCAGCCGATGTATTTGTCGACCTCAAACGCGGCCACTTTCCCGCCGGCGGCGATCAGCCGGTTCGGCACGACGTCGAGATAGAATTCGTTGTTGATCCGTTCACCGCTTTCGACCAATTCGTCGATCGCCTGCATCAGCCGGCGGGCCGAGCGAAACCAGAAGAAACCGCTCAGTACGTGGTCGGCGAGCGGTCGATCGGAGATCGGCTGCTTGCACGAGACGCCCACCACGTTACGACAATCGCTGGCATGCTCGTCGATGCGAACCCAACCGAAGCTGCGCGGCGACGCGAGCACGCGCGGTTCGCCGCGGTACGTCCAGACAATCGCGTCGACCGACGGGTCGCTACGCAGCGCGTCGAATCGGCCGCGGTCGTAGAGGTGCGTCGCGTCGCAGGCGGCCACGAATGCGTCGCCGTCCAGGTCGAGCGAGTCGCCCGCTAGCCGCACGGTGCATGCCTGACCGGCCGTGAGTCCGTCGGTCGCGACAATCGTCGCGCGGGGAAAGTGGCTCCGCAGCACCGCGTCGATCGCGTGACGGGGGACGTGTTCGTCGTTGACGATGAAAACGATACGCGACGCGGACGGCAGCTCGCGCACTACACGAACGATCATTGGCTCGCCGGAAATGTCGACGAGCGGTTTGGGCGTCGCGAAACCGGCGTCGACGAATCGCTGGCCCAGGCCGGCCATGGGAACGATGAGTTGCATGGGAGCAGGGGTCAGTGGGCAGTGGGCAGGGGGCAGGGGACGGGGGTGGTTACGCCGATTTGCGGACCTGGGTCGGTGCGGCATCGGTTAGCGCGTTGGGTATGGGGCGCATTATGAGGTCGGCGAACGTTGTGCGGAAGATTGTTTCATCGAGGTCGGCGAAGAGACCGTATCGGCGTGTTTGGACGAACGTGTATGGCCGCAAGTGGTCGATCGACAGGCGGTGCCAGAGCGATCGCGGAACTTGCAGCGTTTGCCCGACGAGGGACCGCAGCACGACGTTGTGCGTACACGTCAGCGTGTCGCCGTCGTTCCAGTGTGCTTCGCAAAAGTCGAGCGCGCGGCGGCACACGCCGTCCGTGTCTTCGCCGCCGGGAAACGGCGCGTCGTCCCCGCGCTGCCATGCCGAGAACAAATTCGGATGTAAATCGCGGGCGCGACCAACGGTCAGGCCTTCACATGCGCCGTAGTCGATTTCGAGTAGCCGCTCGTCGCACGTCGCCGGCGGTAGCGAGATTCTTTCAGCGAGCGCGGCCATGCTCTGCTCGCTTCGCGCCAGCGGCGAAACGAACGCGGCTCGAAAAGACCGCTCGCCCAGTTGTTCGAGCAACGGGCCAAAGTCCGCGTCGTCCATGGGATCGGCGGGCACGTCGGTGCGGCCGAGAAACCGTTTTGCATCGCCGCCGCTGCCGTTCCAAGCCGTCGCCGCGTGGCGAAACACGACGTGCCGGGTCGCGTCGTCGACGAATGCGCGGCGAAACTGCCGCTCGAACGCGAGGACGAACCGCTCGAGCCGCTCGCCGAGATGCAACGGCGCGACGGAGAAGTCCTGCGATCGCTTGAGCGCCGCCAACTCGTCGAACAGATGGGCAACGGTTTCGGCGTCCTCGGGAAACTCCGCCAAGAACGCGTCGCACAGGACGGGGCCATCGAACGTCTCGTTGCGGCGGTGGATCAGCTTCAAAAAGTTCTGCATCAAGAAGCGAACGATGTGCCACGCGAACTCGACCCGGTCGCGAAGCTGCATCGGCAACTCGCGGCAGACCTCGCGGCACTCCGTGTCGGAACATTCCATTTCGCGATAAGATACGCGGCCGGCGCGGAAGTCCCGCAAGTAGTCGCTCACGCTGCGCCGGGACGAAAGGAAGTGCCGCGGCTGAAGGCCAAACACCGCGAACACGTCGCTTAGCGGTCGCTTGAACCACGCCGCGGACCGCTGCCAGTCGAAGCACGTGAACGGGCTGTTCACCGCATGTTCGACGTGCGCCGCTCGCGAGTAAACCATCAGGTGCAATACGGCGGTCTCGGCGTCGTTGAACTTGAGCGGGCCGAGCGTCGGGTTGATCCGCAGGCGATAGCCGGACGACCGCACCACGGGCGCGAGCGCCTCGCGGCAAGCGGCTTGGAGTTGCTCGAAGCGGTGACCGCAGAGCCGCTCGACGATCACGACGAAGTCGATGTCGCTGATGCCGGCCAGATCGGCCCCGGCCAGGAAGCTGCCGGTCACGGTCGCCGAGTCGACCCAATCGAATCGATCGACGGCGCGGCCGAGTGCGGCGACGATTCGTTGTTTGGCGTCGTTGGCATCCATGCGACTAACTTTGTTTTCACTGCGGGGTCGTGGCGGTCGGTAGGCGATTTTTAATCTGCTCATGGCGCACTACGAGGCAATCGGGTGAACGTGGATGGTCGCCGGCCGCGCTCGGCCGAAGGCGAACGAGCGAACGGGGGTCGGATGGCCGTCGACGAGGCGATAGAGCGTGAGCGCCTGGCACATCGCATGGACTTGCGGCGGGTCGGCGAGTAGTTCGCGTTCGATCGTCGGCCAATCGAACTGGCGAAACGAGGCAATTGTGACGTGCGGACACCAATGCTCGCCGACAAACGGAAAGCCGCAGCGGCGAATCGCCGCCGTTTCTATTTCGGACAGCGTAGGCAGGCGAGAAGCGTACCTTGCCCCGGTCGCGCTCTCATTTCGCAAGGGAGCGATTCGCTCGATCGCGCGAAGTTGGAGTGCGCGAAGCGAACGAACGTCGGCATCCGCAATCTGGCAAACGAGCGTGTTGCCGCCGGTCAACCCGTCCGCGGCAAACACGTGCCAGCCGACGATGTCGAGCGAAGGAAGTGTCGTAGTCGCGGCCAGGCGTTGCGTCGCGTCGAGAACCGCGACGTCGTCGTCGAACGCGGCCAGGTAGACGGTCAGGTGCGGCGGATGGTCGAGAAACGTTTGCGGCCCGACGAGCTCCCTCGCGCGGCGTTTGTATTCCCAAACCAGGTCCGCGAGCAGCGGATCCGGATCGAGGCCGATGAACATCGTCGTCGCGTGTGGTTTGTTCGCGTCCATCGATCTCTCAGGTCGAATTGCAATCGCGCGTGATCGGGTATATGCCATCGTGATTCGGTGACGTGCCGAACGGACTTCGAATCGGTCCAGCGGTCTTGCCGCCCTTGAATTGCTGCCGGTGCTGTCGAATCGCGATCACTCGTCGGCCAGCGACAGCCGCCACATGTAGAACATCGACCGCCGCATGGTGCGGATTTTCGATCGCCACGTGGCGGCCCAATTCGACACGCCATATTGCCGCGGCGGGAACTTGACGGGAAACGACTCGACCTGCCAGCCGTGCCGCTTGGCTTTGTAAAGGACGTAGACGTCGAAGTTGAAGTCCTTCGGCGGCCGCGTCAGGTACACCAGCAGGTCGCGGTGAAACAGCTTCGGCTGAGCGTTGATTTCGTGCATCCGCATCCAGAAGAACAGCGTCGAGACGCACTGCATCGACCACGACACGAACTGTTCGCTCCAGCGGCGGCCGAATCGTTGCCCTTTGACGATCGTCCGCGACGGATCGTCCGTGCGGCGGTAGATCGACAGCGCGCGGAACACGTCGCCCGGATCGGTTTGCATGTCGGCGTGCGACCAGCAGAGCAGCTCGCCCTCGGCCGTTTGCAGGCCGGTGAACAAACCGTGCCCGTAGCCTTGATTTACCTCAACGCGGACGCTGCGGGCGAATTTGTAATTGCGGAGCAGCCGTTCCAGCACGCGAGGCGTGTCGTCGGTCGAGCCGTTGTCGACGAGAATCAGCTCGAACCGCTCGCCTGCGCCGACCTCGGCGTAGCGATCGAGGATCGCTTTGAGTCCGCGCGATTCGTTGTAGCACGGCAGCACGATGGAGAGTTCTGGCGGCATGGCGGAGCAGGGACTCGAGGTTGGGGACTCGGGGCTGGGGACGCAAGCTTACGCGGCTTTCTGGCCGTAGCGGGTGCGATAGCGGAGGTGATATTGTTCGGCGGCTTCGAGTGTTAACGACTGCGGTTGACCGATTTGCAGGCTTAAATGGACGGTCTTCGCCACGTCTTCGGTCATCACGGCGGCTTTGAATGCCGCGGCGACACTCGATCCCCAAGCGAAGACGCCGTGATTCGCTAGCAACATCGCCGGCGCACAAGTCCGTGCCGCGAGAATCGAGCGTCCCAAGCTCTCCTCGTCGCACTCGGCAAAATCGGCGCATGGAATTTCCGAACCGAACTCGTCGGCGATCGCCGTCAGACAAAGCGGAATCGGCGCGCGACAAGCCGCAAACGCCGTCGCGTAATTGCTGTGCGTATGAACGATGCCGCACACGCCGTCGAGGTGGCGATACAGAAACAAATGGTGCGGCAAGTCGACGCTGGGGCGAAGTTTCGAACCCATCGTCCGGCCCGAGTCGAGATCGACCTCGACGAGCATTTCGGGCACGAGCTTTTCGTAGTCGACGCCCGACGGCTTGATCAAGACGCGGCGGCTGTCGGGATCGAATCCGCTGGCGTTGCCAGAGTGCATGGTCACCAGACCCGCGCTGGGCAGGCGGCGATTGATTTCGCAGACTTCTTCGCGCAGATCGGCAACCGACATGTGAAATTCCTTTCGCCGCTTCGAGTCCGTTATCCTTGGACGCGATGTTCTTGGTCGCGATATCTTTCGCCCCGATGTTGTCAGGCCGCTCGCCGTTCGTACTTCGCACCGGTGCGAAGCCGATGGGCGACGTCGATTGGATTCTTCGCTTGCAGCACGGCCGAGGCGGCGACGACGTATTTGGCCGGAATGTCGCCGACGTTCGTTTCCTTGACGCCGCCGTCGAACATGACGTCAAATCCGTAGCGGACGCGGAGGCGATCGAGCGTGGCGGTGACTTCGAGCGCCCGCGGACACATCGGCTGGCCCGACACGCCCGGCTGACGGATTCCCAGCACCATGACGAAGTCGAGATGCGGTAAGTAGGGCATCAGCGAGGCCAGTGAATTTCCGTCGCGCCACACCAGTCCAACGCGCTTGTCGCGCTGCCGACAGTCGAAGATCAACTCCCACAGATCGTCCTGGGCGTCGACGTGCAGCAGATACCAGTCCACGTAGTTCCAGGTTCGTTCGACCCAATGCCGCGGATAGCGCGACATGACGTGGAGCGACACCGGTGTGTTGGGCCACAGCCGGCAGACTTCGTCGAGCTTGGAAAGCCGCACCGGCGACGCGCTGGGAAGCATCGTTTCGTCGATCAGGTCGACGTGGACATGGTCGCAATTGCGTCCGACGCGGGCGAATGCGCCATGCACGTCTTCCGCTGCGTTGGCATAGACGGCGATGCCGAAATTCCGCGCCATATCGAATGTGAATTGGCGATGCAGCGAATAGCCGATGAGGAACAACACGCCGGCGGTCCCCAGTCGCAAGAGTCCGTAGTGATCGCCGACGATGCTGGCCGCCCAGCGAACGACGGCCATGTTCAGCGCGAACGACAGCCCGGAAATCGCCGCAAACCAGCCGAAGGTTCGCAGCAGATGGGACCAGGGGACGCGAAAGTTAAGCGCGGCGTTGAGCACGAAGCTCAGGCACATGCCGACCAGGAACGCGTTGGTCGAAGCCACCGGCCAGCTCCACGAACGGGGCCAGACGTAGCGCATCAGCGCCAATTCGATCAGAATCGACGCAAATCCGATGAGCGTGAAATAGGCGAGGTAGCGGTAGCGATAGAAGACGTAGGTCCAACCGCGATGGCGCAGCGCGCGGATGCCACGGCGCGGCCCCCAACGGTCGGACTTGCAGTCGAACTTGGCGGCATGCGCGTTCGCCGTCGCTGCGGCGCATGCACCGCCTTCGGTCGCACCGGATAAAAACGGCCGCGCGGTCATATGAAGGGGAAGTTGCAAGGTGTTTTCAGTCATTTCTGCTTTGCCCAGCCGAAACGCTTGCCAAGCTGCGCATTTTGCCTATCTGCCGCGATGCATAAAAGCCGCGCGGTCGGTCTGGGAACAAGATCGGCGCGGGGTCGCGAAGGGCTTGAACGGACATGTTAATATTTGCCGGTTTCGCAGTTTGTAGGCCCCACGAGGCGATTCGCCCAAATTCGATATTTCGTCGACGCCGATTCGCGAGATTGCCGCCGGACCGGTGATTTTTCCGGGCGCAGGAGCGCGAGACCCGGCGGAAAACGCGGTAAGAATTCGGTCGAAAATGCCCGCCGGTCGTGGGGTGCATCGGCCGCCGCGCTTCGCCACGCGATTCGGCTATAATGCGTGAATCGAAATCGAACCGCCGCGAGCCCCGCCGCCGAGTGCCGCCACGATGTTCTACACCCTCAAGATGGCGAAACGCCTGCTCGTCGAAACCGACAAGCGGCTGCTCTGGAAGCTCGCCTGGAACGCCGGCTACAAGGGCATGCGGTCGGTGCAGAAGCACAAGGCTCGGCTGCGGAAGGGGGAGTTCTTTCCGCCGTTCCTCTACGTCTCGGTGATCAACAGTTGCAACCTCCGCTGCCAGGGTTGTTGGGTCGACGTGGCGGCCAAGCAGCAAACCATCGACGCCGCGGCGATGCACCGCATGATCTCCGAGGCCCAGGCGATGGGGAACGCCTTCTTCGGCATCCTCGGCGGCGAACCGCTGATGCACCCGGAAATTCTCGACATCCTCGAGCAGCACCCCGACTGCTACTTCCAAATCTTCACCAACGGCCAGTTCATCACCGACGAAGTGGCCGCCCGCATGCGCCGCATGGGCAACGTCACGCCGCTGGTCAGCATCGAGGGCAACGAGATCATCTCCGACGAGCGCCGCGGTCGCGGCGGCGTGTGGAGCAAGACGATGCAAGGCGTCGAAAACTGCCTGCGGCATCGCGTGATGACCGGCGTCTGCACGAGCCTGTGCCAGACGAACATCGACGACCTGCTGACCGAAAAATGGCTCGACCGGCTGATCGAGATGGGAGTGATGTATGCGTGGTTTCACGTCTATCGCCCCGTCGGGCCGGAAGCCTGCCCGGAACTCGCCCTCACGCCGGAGCAGCAACTGCGGGCCCGCAAGTTCGTCGTCGAAATGCGGGCCAAGAAGCCGATCGTCATCATCGACGCCTACTACGACGGCGACGGCCAGGCGCTCTGCCCTGCGGCGACGGGTTTTACGCACCACATCGGCCCCTGGGGCGACATCGAGCCTTGCCCGATTATTCAGTTGGCCAAAGAGTCGATTTATGACACCATCAACGACGAGGGTGCCACTGCTGGCTTACCCAGCAGTGCTGCGTTGGAGACTCCATCGGCGAATCTCACTGGTGGTCAAGCCACCAGTGCCACCCGTTATCGCCCGTTGGCCGAGACATTCAATAACTCGCAATTCCTCCGCGAGTTCCGCGAAGTGGCCGCTGCATCGAGCCGCGGCTGCATCGTCCTCGAACGCCCCGACCTGCTGCACGAGTTGGCGGTGCTCCACAACGCCCGCGATACCACGGCCCGAAAAAGTGCGCTCGCCGAGCTAGCCGCCATGCAACACCGCCCATCGCAGTCGAGCTTGTCGGAGGAAGTGCCGGAGAAGAATTGGTACTACCGGTTCGCGAAGCGGTATTTCTTCAACGACTTCGGGGCTTACGATACGCCGCGCGTGAATGCGTTGCGGCAGAGGATCGAAGCACAAGAAACCGTAGTGACAACGTAAGAAACTCTTCGCGTCGACACCATACATGTCTATGAATCGCCCCACCCTTGAAACCGTCTCCTGGCGACAGCGGCTCGACATCGTCGTCGACACGATGCGCGACATGAGCCGCCAGACCGATCCGCAAGCGATGGTGCGGGCGTATGTGGAGAAGATTCGCCAGATCGTGCCGGTCGATAGCGGGTTGTCGCTGAGCCGCCGCGATTTGGCGTGGCCGAAGTATCGCATCACGCGGAGCACGACTTGGGAGGAGGACATCAATCCGTGGAAGGAGAAGCACCGCCTGCCGCTGCTCTCTGGCGGGCTGCTTGCTGAGTTGATCTACGGCGACGAGCCGCGGATCGTCGACGATCTTTCGGTCGAGGACGACGACCCGGCGGCCGAATACCTGTCCGGCTTTGGCTCGCTGATGGCGATTCCGAACTACGACCAGGGCGAGGCGCTCAACATGACCGTGTTCCTTCGCGAGGATCGCGGGGCGTTCGAGCACGACCAACTGCCCGACATCGTGTGGCGAAGCAATCTGTTCGGCCGGGCGACAAATAATCTGGCCCTCAAGGACGAACTCGAACGGGCGTACCGCCAACTCGACCGCGAGCTACAAATCGTCGCCGAAATCCAGCGGTCGCTGTTGCCGCAGACGCTGCCGGAGATTC
>JBBDYI010000190.1:0-3548 GCA_040901705.1 Pirellulales bacterium
CTGATCCAAGCCAGCAGCTATCACCAAGCCAGCTAGAAAAAACAAACCGCGACATGCACCCACACCGCGTCAGGCACTTCCTTGCAATGGCCCTGGATTGGCGGACTCCTTGCGGGAGGATTGTTTACGCCGCTTGGGCCGGGGCGCGATCGGCTTCGAATTGGTGGAGCGAGACGTATCCCAGCGTTCGGTGAAGCCGCACGGGATCGTAAAACGTTTTGATGTGCTCGAACACGCTCAGTCGGGCGACTTTTAGGTTGTCGTACGACGGGTGATTCGTCTACTTGTGTTTGAGCGCATAATAGAAGAACCATTCCATCACTCGCACGATTGAACATGCACCGCAGCGACTCGCCGACAGACCCGGCCGCGGATAGACTGGGACCATCGGCTTCCCCTCCGCCAAACTACCCACACGGCTTGCGACCCGATGGATACTCAGGCCGCGTTCCGGCGATACGTCGATTTGCAGACTTACGTCGGTTGGTCCGACGACGAGCAGCGCTTGACGGCGACGGCGTGGAAGCTGATTGCGCCGCACGCCGAAGTGCTGATCGCCGATTTCTATGAGGAAATCGAGCGCCACGCGGCGACGCGAAACGTGCTCACGGGCGGCGGCGCCCAAATCGCGAAGCTCAAGCAGACGCTGCGCGAGTGGCTCGGCCAACTCTTCGAAGATCCGCATTCGCTGGCCTACGTCGAACGACGACGGCGCGTCGGCCTGCGGCACGTGCAGATCGGCTTGCCGCAAATCTACACGCACGCGGCGCTGGCCCGGCTGCGCAACGGCATACTCCGCACGCTGTGCGAGAATTGGGCCGGCGATCACCAGTCGCTCGTGCGGGTCGTGCAGGCGGTCAACAAGCTGCTCGATCTCGACCTGGCGATCATCGGCGACGCCTACGAATCGGAACGGCTCAGCCGCCTGCAGCAATCCGAACGCGAACGAAGCGACGCCGTGTTTCGCGATCTCGTCGAGGCCGCGGGCTGCATGATCGTGATTCTCCGCGGCAGCGGAGAGATCGCATATTTCAACTCCTACGCCGAGCAACTCACGGGGCATGCGGCGGCCGAAATGACGAACCGAAATTTCGTCGAGTTGATCGTCGCCGACGCGGACCGCCCGGCGCAGCGTAACGCGCTCGCCGAGGCGCTGCGCGGCGAATACATTCGCGGTTTCGAAAATGATGTTCTTTGTCGCGACGGGTCGCGACGGACGATGCTCTGGAACGTACGCCGGCTCGATACCTATGAAGCGGCGCCGGTCGTGCTGGCCGTCGGGCAGGACATCACGAAAATCAAAACCGCTCAGCACCAGGCGCTCCAAGCGGAACGTTTGGCGACCATCGGCCAGATGAGCACCGGCCTGGCCCACGAAAGCCGCAACGCCCTACAGCGGATCCAAGCCAGCGCGGAAATGCTCGAACTCGAAGTCGAGGGCAATCCCGAAGCGATGAAACTGCTCCGCGGCATTCAGCACGCCCAGGATCACATGCACCGGTTGTTCGACGAGGTGCGCGGCTATGCCGGGGCCATCGCGCTCGACCGTTCTCCCTGCCGTGTGGCCGACGTATGGCGCGAAGCCTGGGAGTTGCTCGCCACGCAGCGGCAAGACCGGGCCGTCGAACTTCGCCAGTGTCCGTCCTGTGGCGATATCCGGCTGTCGATCGATCGCTTCCGCATGATGCAGGTGTTTCGCAATCTGCTCGAAAACGCGCTTGCCGCCTGCGACGACCCGGCCTGCATCGAAATCGATTGCAAACTCGACGCCGCGATCGATCTTGCGAACAGTGACAACCCACGGCGCGCACACCGACACGGCTGGAGGATCACCTTTCGCGATAACGGCCCCGGCATGAACGCCGAACAGCGAAAACGGGCCTTCGAGCCGTTCTTCACGACCAAGCCCAAGGGAACCGGCCTGGGCATGTCGATCGCGCAAAGGATCGTCGAAGCCCACGGCGGGCGGATCGAAATCGGCGAATCCAACGCCGCAGGGACGGAGATTCTCATCCACCTGCCGCTCGACGAGTAGCCTCGGCAGTAGCACCGCGAAAAGCGACCGCTACTCGTGCCGCAGTGCTTCGATCGGATCCATCGCCGCCGCCCGGATCGCCGGATACAGCCCGAACAATACGCCGACCACCACTGAAATCCCGAACGCCAACGGAATCGACCACGGCACGATGACCGGCGCGGCCGATTTCACCACGTCGGGCAGGTTCGCCATCGCCTCGGGAAACGTCTGCTCCAGCCCACTGCGCATCCATTCGACCGATATCGGGCACGCCAGCCCTACGATGATCCCCGTCACGCCGCCGACCACGCTCAAGGCGATCGTCTCGACCAGGAATTGCCGCGTGATGTCCCCCTTCTTCGCCCCCAGCGCGCGGCGAATGCCGATCTCGCGTGTCCGCTCCGTCACCGTGGCCAGCATGATGTTCATGATCCCGATTCCGCCGACGACCAGCGAGATCGCCGCGATCAAACCCATCAACACGATGAACATCAGCCGCGTGGTCCTGGCCTGTTCGATCAGTTCCTGCGGCACGACGACGGAATAATCTGGCTGCTGGTGGCGGCGCTCCATCAGATGCCGCACGGCCGCCGTGGTTTCCATCACCTCGTCGACGCTCCGCACCTGAAGCGTGAGTTGCGTCAGTTGCACTTCCTCGCCCGTGAACGAGCCGGGCCGCGGCACGACGATCAAATCTCCGTACCGCGCCCAAAACGTGGTGATCGGGACGTAGATGTCCGCGTTGAACTGTACGGAATCGAGCGAGCCGCCGATGCCCGCCATCGCGGAGCGGGCTTTCATCACGCCCACGACCACGAACGCCTCGGGCGCGCCGTCCGATTTTTCGATGCTGATCTGCTTGCCGATCGGATCGGAGATCGGAAACAGCGTCGCGGCCAATTCCGCCGCCAGAGCGCAAACGTTGTCGGTTCCGTTCAGTTCCGTCGTCGTCGGAAAGTGTCCCCTGGCGACGGATAATCGCATCACCGTAGCGTAATCCGGCGTGCAGCCGACCAACCGCGCGTCGAGGCTCTTTTGGCCGTAGGTCACGCGCCGCGGGATTTCGCGAATCGGCAGCACCTTTTCGATGGTCGGGATCGTGGCCTCGATGACGTCGCGGTCCTCGCGCGTGACGCCGAACTGCGGAAATCCATCGCCTTCGATCACCGTTGGCTTCACCGAACGGATGATGATGTTCGTCGCGCCAAGATCCTCGATCTGCCGCTGTGCTTGCAGACTGATTCCCTCGCCGATCGCCACCAGCCATATCACGCTCGCCACGCCGATGAAGATGCCCAACACGGTCAGCAACGAGCGCAGCGGATGCACCAACAGGCTTTTGACGCCAAGTTGCCAGGTGCGTAGCCAGCGAAACGCCATCGGTCGCCGCGGGGGAACGAGTCGAAATCGAAAATTCAGCAAATCGGCGGTTCGAACGAGACGAACGTCAATCCAACAAGCCGCCGACACAAGCGCCACAACGAGCCATCGCCGCGCGAAACGCAGCGCGTTTCACGTGAAACGCGCTGCG
>JBBDYI010000191.1:0-24002 GCA_040901705.1 Pirellulales bacterium
CAAAAACCTGCGAATCAACCTTCGATAGACCCGGTTTTTACCCACGGTCGAGACGCTCACACTTGCTAACAGTCTTGGCGCGGCGGTCCCTCCCGGCCGATGCCGCAGGGCGTTAGAATGCGGGCGGCAGCTGCGGCCCAGGATTTCCGGCGATTGTCGCAGGCTCTTTTTCTAGTTCACGATCATGGCCGACGTGCAAAAACTGGTCGTCGTCGGCGTCGGATTGCTGGGCGGTTCGATCGCCAAGGCGGCGCTTGCTCGCGGCGTGGCTGCGGAAGTTGTGGGCGTCGGCCGAAATCGCGAAAAACTCGCCCAGGCCCAGCGTAATGGCGTGGTTACGAGTGCGACGACGGACATGTCGGCGGCGTGCTGCGGCGCGGATTTGATCGTCGTCTGTACGCCCGTCGACACGATTGCCGCGCACGTTCGCGACGCCGCCGCGGCGTGCAATCGCCCCACGCTCATCACGGACGCCGGCAGCACGAAAGCCGACATCGTCGGGGAACTTCCGGCGGAATTACCCGGCCGGTGCCGGTTCGTGGGCAGCCATCCGCTGGCGGGGAGCGAGAAAACCGGCGCGGAAAATGCAGCCGCCGATTTGTTCGTCGGCCGCACGGTCGTCGTTACGCCGACGGACACGTCAAGAGGCGAGGATGTAGAGTGGCTGCGAGCGTTTTGGACGGCGCTCGGCGCAAGTGTGCGGCTCATGCCACCCGATGAACACGATCGAGCCTTGGCGGCGACGAGCCACGCGCCGCACTTGATCGCCGTGGCCCTGGCTCTGGCGACGGCCACGGAAGATTTACCTCTGACGGCATCCGGCTGGCTCGACACAACGCGGATTGCCGCGGCCGACGCCCAACTTTGGCGGCCAATCTTCGCGGCAAACCGAGCCAACGTCTTGAAGGCTCTCGACGAGTTTGGGAAAACACTGGCCTCGCTTCGGCATGCATTGGAGAGCGAATCGGCAGGCGATTTAACGAACCTATTGGCCGAGGCCAGACGAGTCCGCAAAGCCGCGGAGGAGATACGCAACGGAAATGCTTTGGGAAGTTGACATCTACGCCGCCGAGGGCCAGGCCGACCTTGCCGCGGGCCGAATCCGTGGCGATGCCGCCGATCTTGGACTGGCTGCGAATCTGGCCGTGCGCGCGGCGAGCGGGTTCTTGGTCGAAGGACCGCTCGACGAAACCGCCGCGCGAATGATCGCCGACGAGTTGCTGGCCGATCGCGTGGTCGAGCGGGCCGTCGTTGCGCCGGTGGGCGACGAGCGGCTTACTATGCCGCCGGGCGGTGAAAAGCGGCTGGTCCACGTGTTGATGAAGCCGGGCGTAATGGACCCGGTCGCCCAAAGCGCGCTCGGCGCGATCGCCGATTTCGGTCTGCGGCCCGACGCGGTGCGGACACTGCGAAAATACTGGCTCGGCGAATTGCCCGACGACAAGTTGAAACTGCTCTGTCAAAAGGTGCTCGCCAACGACGCCATCGAGCAGGTGATCGTCGGGCCGCTGCGGTTGGAACGACTCGAGTTCGGTTCGCCGTACAAGTTCGCGCTCGTCACGACGCCGATCCGCGATCTCGACGACGACGGCCTGATGCGGCTTAGTCGCGAGGGGCAGTTGTATCTTAAGATCACCGAGATGCGGACCATTGCGGCCCACTTCCGCGAGTTGAGCCGCGAACCGACCGACGTCGAACTCGAAACGATCGCCCAAACGTGGAGCGAGCATTGCAGCCACAAGACGCTCGCCGGGCGGATTGCCTATCGCGACGAGCGGGGCGAGCGGCGGTTCGACAACATGCTCAAGGAAACGATCTTCGCCGCGACCCAGGAAATCCGCCGCCGCCTGGGCGACGACGACTGGTGCGTCAGCGTGTTCAAGGACAACGCCGGCGTGGTCCGCTTCGACGAGCAGCACAACATCGCGTTCAAGGTCGAAACGCACAATCACCCCTCGGCAATCGAACCCTACGGCGGAGCGAACACCGGCATCGGCGGCGTGATCCGCGACACGCTCGGCACCGGCATGGGCGCCAAGCCGATCTGCAATACCGACGTGTTCTGTTTCGCTCCGCCCGATACGCCGGCCGACGCGATTCCGCCCGGCACGCTGCATCCCCGCCGCGTGGTGAAAGGCGTCGTCGCCGGAGTGCGCGATTACGGCAATCGCATGGGCATTCCGACGGTGAACGGCGCGATCTACTTCGATCCGCGGTACGTCGGCAATCCGCTGGTCTACTGCGGCAACGTCGGCTTGATTCCGCGCGACAAGTCCTTCAAGAAAACGATTCCCGGCGATCTGATCGTCGCCCTCGGCGGACGCACCGGCCGCGACGGGATTCACGGTGCGACGTTCAGCTCCGCGGAATTGACCAGCGAGAGCGAAACCGTTTCGGGCGGAGCGGTGCAGATTGGCAACGCGATCACCGAGAAGATGGTGCTCGACGTGCTGCTGGCCGCCCGCGACCGCGAACTGTTCACGGCCGTAACCGATTGCGGGGCCGGCGGTTTTTCCAGCGCCGTTGGCGAGATGGGCGCGGAAATCGGCGCGGAAGTCTGGCTCGATCGCGTGCCGCTCAAATACGACGGCCTGTCGTACACGGAGATGTGGATTTCCGAGGCGCAGGAGCGGATGGTCCTATCGGTGAGCGAGGACACGTGGCCGCAGCTTGAAGCGCTTTGCGCGAGCGAAGGTGTCGAGGCCACGATCCTCGGCCGCTTCGTGCCAACGGGCAGACTCGTCCTCAAGTACGGCGAACATCAAGTCGCCGACCTGTCGATGGAATTCCTTCACGACGGCCGGCCGCCGACGGTTCGCGACGCCGTCTACACGCCGCCACCGGTCGTGCCGCTTAACGTCGTGCCGCGAGCGGATTACACCGATGCGCTGGTCAAGATTCTCAGCTCGCTCAACGTCGCCAGCAAGGAATGGGTGATTCGCCAGTACGACCACGAGGTGCAAGGCGGCAGCGTCGTCAAACCGCTCGTCGGCGTCGTCAACGACGGCCCCAGCGACGCGGCGGTGCTGCGGCCGGCGCTTTCGTCGCGGCGCGGCGTCGTAGTCTCCTGCGGCATGAATCCGCGGTACGGCGAGTTCGACACGTATCACATGGCCGCCAGCGCCATCGACGAAGCGGTCCGCAATTGCGTAGCCGTTGGCGCAGATCCAAGCCGCATCGCGATTCTCGACAACTTCTGCTGGGGCGACTGCGACCGGAGCGAAACGCTCGGCTCCCTCGTCCGCGCGGCCATCGCCTGCCAAGACATTGCGCTGGCCTTCGGCACGCCGTTCATCAGCGGCAAAGACAGTCTTAACAACGAATTCAGCTACCTCGACGACCGCGGAGCGAAGCAGACCATCGCCATTCCGCCGTCGCTGTTGATCAGCGCGATGGGCCAGGTCGACGACGTCGGTCGCTGCGTGACGATGGACCTCAAGCGGCCCGGCAGCGTACTCTATCAAATCGGCGAAACCCGCGACGAACTCGGCGGTTCGCACTTCGCATTGGTCGAAGGATTGAGCGGCGGGCAAGTTCCCACGGTCGACGCAGAAAAAGCCCGCGCCACGTTCGCCGCGCTGTACGAAGCGATTCACGCCGGTTTGGTGCTTGCGTGCCACGATCTGAGCGAAGGCGGCCTCGCGGCGGCCGTTGCCGAAATGGCGTTCGCCGGCGGCATCGGCGTACATGTCAACCTCGACAACGTTCCCCGCGTTGCGAACGTCGATGCCGTCGCCGCGTTGCTGTTCAGCGAATCCAACAGCCGTTTCGTCGTCGAAGTTGCCAGCGATAACGCCGCCCGATTCGAGGCCGCGTTAGCCGGCAATCCGCTGGCCCGCATCGGCGAAACGACAAGCGAGCAGCGACTAACCGTCGCCGCATCCGGCAAGAACGCCATCAAATCGGAGTTACCACACCTCAAAGAAGCCTGGCAGCAGCCACTTCGCTGGTAAGCCAGCAAGCCGGCCGACCCCCGACCCCTAATCCCCGACCCCCGTTCATGCCGCCCCGCGTTCTCATCCTCCGTGCCCCCGGCACCAATTGCGATCAAGAAACGGCCTACGCCTTCGAGGTCGCCGGCGGCCGCACGCAGTCGGTTCACGTCAATCGTTTGCTCGAAAACCCGCGGCTTGCGGACGAGTTTCAGATTCTCTGCCTGCCCGGTGGATTCAGTTACGGCGACGACATCGCGGCCGGACGCATCCTGGGCAATCAAATCCGCCATCACCTCGCCGACGCGATGCAGTCATTCAAGGCCGCCGGCAAGCTGATCCTCGGTATCTGCAACGGCTTTCAGATTCTCATCAAATCCGGGCTGCTGCTCGAAGACGATCCCGTGAGCGGCCCGGCGGCGACGCTGGTGTGGAATGCGTCGGGCAAGTTCGAGGACCGCTGGGTGCGGCTGAACACTGCGTCGAGCAAGTCGGTGTTTCTCGCGGGCGTCGAGACGATGTATTTGCCGGTCGCCCACGCCGAGGGCAAGTTCGTCGCCCGCGACGAAGCCACGCTCGCCGCGCTCGATACCGGCGGACAACTCGCGCTGCGTTACGCTCCGCTCGATGCATCGCCTGGAGCGAGAGCAGACGCCGACGTCCCTTACCCGGCGAATCCGAATGGCTCGCCGCGCAATGTGGCGGGCGTTTGCGACGCCACCGGCCGCGTGTTCGGGCTGATGCCGCATCCGGAACGGCACATCGACCGCACGCACCACCCGCGCTGGACCCGTGGCGAAGGCGGCGACGTCGGCGATGGACTCAAGCTGTTTCAGAATTCAGTGGCGTACTTTGCGACCTAGGTGGGCCGCCCAGGTGGAACGCCAGCGCTTCGTTTGACCGTCGTTCAACCGTCGCCCGGTGCATCCTCGCCGTTCCATTCGCTCAGAAACCGCGCGACGAACGCTTTGATGTAGGCGTGCCGCGCTTCGGCCCAGCAGCGGCCGGACTCCGTCTGCATGCGATCTTTGAGCAGCAGCAACTTCTCGTGGAAATGGTTCAGCGACGTGCCGCCGGGCTGTTTGTAGGCGGCAAATGAATCGTGCAGCACCGGCGCGGCGTCGGGATCGTGCAGCGGTTGGCCGCGGTGCCCTCCGTAGGCAAACGTACGGGCGACGCCGATCGCGCCCAGCGCGTCGAGCCGGTCGGCGTCCTGTACCACGCGGCCTTCGACGGTCGGCATTTCCGTCGCCACACCGGCCCCCTTGAACGACAGCCCGGCGACGATCTGGCAAACGTGGTCGATCGCATCGGCGTCGACTTCGAGCGCGGCGAGCCACTCCCGCGCCGCCCGCGGACCAGCGGTCTCGTCGCCGCCGTGGAATTTCCAGTCGGCCACGTCGTGCAACAGCGCGGCGAGTTCCACGATGTAACGATCGGCCCCTTCGGCGTCGGCCAATCGCAGCGCCACGCGGCAGACGCGGTCGACGTGGTGCCAATCGTGGCCGGTGCCGTCGCCGGATAGGATGCCGCGGACGTGCTCGGCGGTGCGATCGAGAACGTCGCGGTTGGGAACGCCACGGTTAGAAACGTCTCCGAGGATCACGGCCAATCCTTTGTGTTTCCGCGCTACGGTTCCTGGCGAGCGGAAGCGGCGTTATCGGCGTTTGCGAAATCGCCAAGCGGCGAGGCCCAAGCCGCCAATCGCGGCAAGCGCGAGCGTGCTCGGTTCCGGGACCGGGTTGAGATGCAATTGAAAGTCGACCAGATCCATATAGCCGTCGACGACGGTGCCACCGGCTGACTTCGTGGCGACGATTTCGATGAGAACGTTGTTGGTCCCCGCCGGTATGAGGCCCGACATGGCGTCGCCGGCCCAGCCTCGGGCGTCGAGGAAGGCTCCGTTGTCGACGACCGGCAGAGCGGCGACGAATGCCTCGCTGCCGACTGAAGTTTGCCCCAGCGAGGTGTTGCCGGCGTCGCGGAACGTCGCGGAAACAACGGCGTAATCTCCCTGCTGACGATAGCTACTGAAGAACGCACTGAGGTCGTAGGTCACGCGGCCCGCGTTGATGTCGGCGGCATTGGCCGCGAGGTCGATCGGGGCTTGCGAAGCCGAAATCGACGAGACTTGGTTGGTGATGCCCGCGCCGCCAAACCAATAACGAGCGCCCGCGCCGGCTGGGGCCGCGCCGGTATAGTTCTGCGAATACGCGTAGGTGTCGACCAAGCCAGTCCAATCGGCGGCGTTCCCGTTGCCGTCGACATTTTCGAAGCTGGGGTTGAGCACCAGATTCGTGTCGTAAGACGCGGCCGATGCCGCGGCCGGAGCAAGCAAACCGGCGGCGAGAAGTGTCCTGGCGAAACTTCGCAACCAATTCGTTCTCATGAGCGATTCTCCCAAATTGCAATTTACGCAGCGACACGCCAAAGCCCGATTGTGCAAGCGCCGTAGCTCAGTTGCTCAGCATAGTTGCCGCGTCAAGCGAAATCCAGCCGTCCGACGATAAAAGCCAGAATCTCATAGAAGCGCGAAAATTTACCGTCCCGTCGCCGGCTCCAATTGTCGACGGCAAGAGCTGCGGCCAGCGGCGAATCGTCCAGACGATAGAATCACCGCGCCAAGAATCATCAGTGTCAGCGACGCCGGTTCCGGCACGGAAGCCGTCCGACTTGCCGGGGCGGCGGCGGATAGGCGGCCTTGCAGTCGCGCCAAGTCCGCCAGCGTCACGGCGCGATCGTTCTGATATGGCAAGTCGAAGTTGCCGTTGGCCCAAACGGCATCGCCGGTGCGGCCGAAGTTCGCAGCGAGCAGCGCGGCGTCCTGGCGGTCGACGCCGCCGTCGCGGTTGGCGTCGCCGAACTGCGGCATGAGCGCGTCGAGAACGGCCGGGAAGTCGGTCTCCATCGCATCGAGGCCGAGGTTGATCGCTTGCAGCATCGTCGGCGGGTCGAGAATCGTGTACGCCGAGGCGTACATGCCGTTGGCGTGGGCCGCGTCGACGAAGGCCGGCGTCACCGAGCCGAGTCCGACGTCGAAACCGACGACGCCCAGCGCCTTGAGCGCGTCGAACGCGGCGGTGGTGAGCGACGACGGCACGCCGCCCCAGAGTATCTCGACGTCGGGTATGTTCGCCTGGAAGTCGCCCGCGGCCGTCGTGCTCGATCCTCGCCAGGGCCAGATCGCCGTGTGGTCCGCGCCGGCGTCGACGAGGGCCTGTTGGAGCGCCGCGCCCATGCCGTCGACCTTGACGTCGAGCAGCAACCGCCCTCGGCCTGCGGCGGTTTGCAGCGCTTCGGCGAGCGTGGGAACCGTGGTGCCGGCAAAGTCGGGACCAAACCACGATCCGGCGTCGACCTGTTTTAGCTGGGCGAGCGTCATGCTGGCCACGTTGCCGGTCCCGTTCGTCGTGCGGTCGAGCGCGTCGTCGTGCATCAGGACCGCCACGCCATCGGCCGTCAACCGCACGTCAATTTCCATGTGCGACGCGCCGGCGTTGAAGGCGGCGTCGATCGCAGCGAGCGTATTCTCCGGAGCGCAGCACGAATTGCCGCGGTGCGAAATGATTTCGACGCGATGCGGCGCGGCGGGCGGCGGCAATGGAGCGATCGATCCGCTAACGTTCGCGCCGCCAGCGTGTGGGCCACCCAGACCGATGATTTCGTCCATCGACAGGTTGCGGTCGACGTACAACATGCTGCTCAAATAGCCGACGCGGGTTTCGTTGTCGTTGTCCGTGAAAACGTGAAACACGTCCGGTTCGAGAGCCCAGCGGCCGTCGATGCCGGAGCCGGTCGTGCCTTGGCCGCCGACGAACACGCCGTCGATGTACTTGTGCATCTGGCCTTCGCCGGCGGCCGCGCGAACGACGACCGCCACGCGATGCCACGTATCCGGCGTCAAGCTGCCGTGGTAGTTGCCGCCGATGCCGATGCCGCCGCTGGGAGCGTTGAGGGCGAAGAACTCGGCGTCGTTGGCGTTGGCCGTCGAGGTTTGATAGAACGCGCGGTACGCGGCGTCGCTCGCGCTGGGCCAGTAGATATCCCACACCAGTGTGTAATTCGAGACATAGCCCTGGTCGATGAACGTACCATTGGCCGGCGTGTTGTGCGTCACCGTGTAGCCTTGCTGGGGCGTCGTGGCGGCAAGCCGCATCACGCCCGAATCGCCGCCGGGCAACAGCGGCAATCCAAAGCTGGAAGCCGTGCCGAACTGCGTCGATGCCGGTCCCCAGCCGGTGCCGCCGGGGTCGCGGTACGACAGCACGCCGGGACCAATGGCGGCGGCGAGCGGAACGGCGGCATTGTCGAAATTCCAGACGGTCGGCAGGTCGGCTCTCAATTGCATTGCGCCGGGCCATGAAAGAATGACGCACAGCAACGAGACGAGACGAACCAGCGAAATAATCCGTCGCGACGACATGGCGAAACTCCAGTTGCGGTCCAGCGTGCAATTCCGAGGCAGCCGCCAGAATAATCGCCACCCATTCGCCAGACAACAAAATAAGGTGTGCATTTTGCGAGCAATCGGCCTCTAAAAACGACCGCGGCAATGACACAGCGACGCTCGAATGGGATGAGCGCGGCGTAACCGACGGCTTCGATCACCCTTTACGTCGCGGCGGGCTGACATCAAAATCTGCCTTGGCGTCGTTTCCGCAGCACGTGCAACGAAAAATCGCGATTACGCCTTCTCCCTTCCTTCTCCTCGATCGAGAACATTCCCCATGCCCCTGCTCGTCGTCGGTTCCGTCGCCCTGGATAGCGTCGAAACTCCGTCCGCTCGCCGCGAGAACGTGCTCGGCGGGTCGGCGGTTCATTTTTCGTATGCCGCCAGCTTCTTCACGAGCGTGCGGCTCGTCGGCGTCGTTGGCGACGACTGGCCGGCCGAGCATACCGCGCTCTTGCAGAAGCAGGGCATCGACACCAGCGGCCTTCAGGTCGTCGCCGGCGGCAAGACGTTCCGTTGGAGCGGCAAATATCAGCCGAACATGAACGACCGCGACACGCTGGAAGTCCACCTAAACGTGTTCGAGCACTTCAATCCCGTGCTGCCCGAGGCATTTCGACGTTGTTCGTTCGTGTTTCTGGCCAACGGTTCGCCGACGCTGCAAATGAAAGTGCTCGACCAACTGCCGGGCGCGAAGCTGACCGTTGCCGACACGATGGACCTATGGATTCGCACCCAACGCGACGAGTTCGACGCGCTGCTCAAGCGGATCGACGGACTGGTACTCAACGACAGCGAAGCCAAACTGCTCACCGACGACGAAAACCTCGTCCGCGCCGGCCACGCCGTGCGGGCAATGGGGCCGAAGTTCGTCATCATCAAGAAAGGCGAGCACGGCGCGATGTTCTTCAGCGAGCACGAAACCTACGTCATGCCGGCGTTTCCCACGGAATGCGTCGTCGATCCGACCGGGGCGGGCGACAGCTTCGCCGGCGGCATGATGGGCTATCTGGCCGAGCAGGGGGCATTCGATCCCACCACGCTCAAAACCGCGATGGCCTACGGCGTCCTGGTCGCCAGCTTCAACGTCGAGGACTTCAGCCTGGACCGGCTCAAAGGCATCGGCCGGCCAGAGTTGGAAACGCGGATGAAGGAATATCGGCGGATGCTGAGTTTTTGAAGTTGCACCTCAACGAGTGTCCCTCGGCTGTTGATTCGTGCCACGTCGCAAGCCGATTCCCGGCACGATTGTCGCCGCCGCCGGCGAACCTTCGGCTCATCGCAGCGACGGCAGAAGCAACAGCAATAGCACGACCCCATTGGCGATTGTGCCGATCGGCAGATACCACAATCCGAGAATGGCGACTGCGATGGCAACGGGGCGAGAGTGAATGGGTGATAATGCGAACGCGACGGCGGCCACAATTGCGGCGAATCCGTAGCCGGCCAGCAACGACTTCATCAGCGTCGATCGCGGTGTGATGCCGACGGCGTCAACGACGCGAGACCAAGGGCCCAATTGGCCGGCGTGCGGGCCGCTTTGTGGCGTGACGTATTCGCCGACTATCAGGGCACGCACCCCATCGAACGCCATCCACCCGCCTGTCAAGGTCAATAGAGCCACGACCAACCAACCGGACCAATGCATGCGCGGAGACTCCATTGGGCGTTGTTCGAGTTTAACTTGCGATGGTCGGCGCCGGCGAAGCCCGGTGGGATCTGCTTGCAGACTCAACGTTTTGCCGACTGCGCGCCGGATGTCAACCGCTCGACCATATCGGCAATGCGGCGGAGCCGCGTGCCCTCTCGCTTGGCTTCGTCAATCCATCGTAGGTATTCTCGCCGATGCGACGGCGGCAATGACTTGAACGCGGCGGCAACTTGGGGATTCGCCCGCAACGTGGCAAGCAGGTCCACCGGTAGATCAGTCAAAGTAGTGTGTGTTTCGGACTTCGAATCTTGGCGCGACATATTTGGCATTCTATCGAACTTTAGGCGAACGACGGTGGACGAGGGCTACGCTCAAACTACCACCAAATTGCGACGCCGTCAGTAGTGCCGCCTGAAACTCGCGTTGGCCGTGACGGTCGGCTCAAAGCGCTAGACGCCGTCGCGAAACAGTTCGTTGATCTGGATCGGCGAGAGAGATGTGCGTACGTTGGGCGGTGCTGTCGCGTTCGGGGCTGTACAACGTGACGGCGTGATCCATGGCCATCATCGAGCCGCCGTAGTTGAGTCCAAGGAACATGGCGAGCCTCCCGTGGCGAAGCCAACCGAATTCCATCGCGACCGTGACGGGAGCGTGCAAATGTCGGCGACGGCGAGACGAATGTCGAACACAAGCCGTTGCTACCGATCTTCACGCCTTTCGCCGTGGCCTGCGGGCGGACGGTTTTGATTGTGGTCCTGCCGCCCAATTCCATCGTCACGGACGTGGCGGTGGCTCCAGAATATGGAGCACAGCAACGGCCGCAAGGTGGCTCGGCGATTCAACGTCGCAGGCAATCTGCAAAACACCCGATGCAAAACGCGGGCCGATGGTTCTTGCCTGTCCGAGGAACGGAGGTTTCGCGGCGAATCGCGGCGGCGCAGGCGGAGTCGGGGCGGACTTCGGCCGAAGTTCCCGGTCGAGAGCGACGACGGATTGCTTTCCCACGAAGCGATCGATCTGGCCAACGCAAGAGGCTCTGCGGACGCTTTGGCGGCTCATACAGCGTCACGTGATCGCCGGTGGCAGTGGCTCAAAACCCAACATCCAACGCAGAATTGGAATCCCGACGGCACCCTAGATTCGTCCGGGTTCAACTTGCTTTCACCCGGCCCCTCAACTACGCTAAAAACCTCGCCTGCCGAGGGCGATGGGGCGATTGGGTCCGGTTCTTTGATTGCGTTGCGTCCCTAGTCGCCGCGAATCTCGCCGATTGCACCTGCCTTACGAATTTCATCGAGGCCCACGATGCGCTGGCCGTCCCTGTTTTCTCGCCGCGGCGTTTTCTCCACTCGCGACTTGTTTGCCCGCGACCGCGCGAGCAAGACACCCGCTCGGAGCGGCTGTCGCGGCGAACCGCTCGAACCGCGGCACATGCTTTCCGCCGATGCGGGTGGTCACTTGATCGCCGTGGATAGCCCGCTGGACGGTTTCAGCCGATTCAACGTGGCGCTTGAAAAGGCGGCCGATCTGTCGCGGTACTCGGCAGCCGAGTTGAACGCGGTCCGCGAGTGGATCGCGCTCACCCCGCAGTTTTTCGATTGGGTCGAGTCCGGCTACCAACCTATTGCGGCGGACGACGGCGGCTCCACTTCGACCGGAAGTTCTGCAAGCCAGTCTCAGACAATGTTCGGTCCACAGCCGCTTGGCTCCGCCGACTCTTCCGTTGCGACCTTCCCATCGATCGGCGCCACGACGATCGCCACGACTTCATCCTCGACAACCACGTCGACGTCGTCGCTCGCCGCGGTCGAATCGATCGATCGGTTTCCCGGCGCGGAACTTTGGCGGTTTCCCGTCGACGTCGGTTGGCAACCGGCAGCGGCGGAATTGCAGTCGTCGATCGGCGAAGGCCATTTCTACCCGCTGGTCGGCCACAAGATGGCGTCCAAGTTCGTGCCCAACGACCCGTTCTATCCGGACCAGTGGCATCTGAACAATCGCCGCCAGACCAACGGGGTCACCGGCGAAGACGCCAACGTGATCGAAGCCTGGGATCAGTATCGCGGCACGGGCGTGGTCATCGGCGTCGTCGACAACGGCGTCGACTATTTTCATCCGGACTTGACGGCGTCGTATCTGCCCAACCTGTCGGTCGACTACGCCGACTTCGACAACGATCCGTTGGCCGACCCGTTCAACGAAGACTTCCACGGCACGGCGGTAGCCGGCGTCGCGGCCGCGCCGGGCAACAACGGCGTCGGCATTTCCGGCGTTGCGCCCGGCTCGCGTTTCGCCGCCATTCGTCTGACGAGTGCTGCGAACCAATCCGACAATCAAGAGGCCCTGTCGCTGAGCCATATGCCCGACGACATCGACATCTACAACAACAGTTGGGGGCCGGTGGACGGCCTCGACTGGCTGTTTGCGGCGGGGCCGTTGGCGTACACGGCGATGGATCAAGGTGTGCGTTTCGGGCGCGGCGGACGCGGGTCGATCTACACGTGGGCGGCCGGCAACGGCCTGCAAGACGGCGACAACGTCAACTACGACGGCTACGCCAATCTCTATCAGACGATCGCCGTGACCGCCATCGACGACCGCGGTAAACAGGCCGAATACGCCGAGCCGGGCGCAGCAATTCTCATTTCCGCGCCATCGTCGAGCCTCGGCAGCGGCATCGGCGACGGCATCGTGACGACCGATCTCCGCGGCACGCAAGGATACAACTACGCAATCGGCAGCGCGGACGGCGATGGGTTTTCGGACCTCAACTACACCGAGACGTTCGGCGGCACGTCGTCGGCTACGCCGGTCGTCTCTGGCGTCGTGGCATTGATGCTCGAAGCCAATCCGAATCTCAGTTGGCGCGACGTGCAGTCGATCCTCGTCGAAACGGCCCGCAAGAACGACCCCAACGACAACGGCTGGCGGGTCAACGCCGCCGGCTACGAATTCAATCACAAATATGGCTTTGGCGCGGTCGACGCGCTGGCCGCGGTGCAGCTTGCCGAGAATTGGACACCCCGCGGACCGGCTCAGATTCTTTTCACGCCGAGAATCTTTTCCGGGGCGCTAATTCCCGAGAACGCGACGGGCATTACGTCGACGTTTGCCGTGGCCGACGATTTCCCGAACATCGAATTCGTGGAAGTCTTCGTCGACATCAACCACAACTACGGCGGCGACCTGGAAATCGTGCTCACGTCCCCGGCGGGCACGCGGTCGGTTCTCGCCACGCGGCACGACGACGGCACGCCCTATCAAGACTGGTTCTTGATGTCGAACTTCTTCCGCGGCGAGGGAACGCAGGGCGAGTGGAAATTGACGATATACGACCGCGACTCCGGAATTACGGGATCGCTGCGATCGTGGGGCATGAACTTCGTGCTCGGTCCGGACGTCGCGCCCGTGGCGGTGGACGACACGGCGCAAACCCGGCCCGGCGTGCCGGTCGATATCGACGTCGCGGATAACGATGCCGGACACCCCGACGACACGAGCGTCGCGATCGTCGGAGCGGTAACCGGCGGCACGGCGACGGTGCTTCCCAGCGGGCAAATCCGCTTCACGCCAGCCGCCGGATTCAGCGGCGACGCCACGTTGCGATACACCATCTCCAGCCTCGGCGGACTGGTGTCGAATCAGGCGACGGTAACGATCGTCGTCAACGAGCCGCCGACGGCTCGGCCCGATTCGGTCACCACGCCGGAAGATACGACCGGCACGTTCAACGTGGCTCTGAACGATACGGATATCGACGGCACGATCGCGGCGAGCACGGTGACGATTACGAGCGACCCGCAACACGGCACGGCGACGGTCGACCTGCAAGGCCGCATCGTCTACACGCCCGGTGCGAACTACAACGGCCCGGATTCGCTGCAATACACGGTGGCGGACAATCGCGGCGGAGTATCGGGACCCGGTTTGGTGACGATCAACGTCACTCCGGTCAACGATCCGCCGACGCCGGTCGACGACACCGCCAAGGGCGTCGGCGGCGTGGCCACGATCGTCGACGTGCTGGCGAACGACTTCGACATCGACAGCACGATCGATCCCGGCACGGTGCAGATCGTCACGCCTCCGACGGGCGGCTCGGCGGTCGTCAACCCGAGCGGCACGATTTCCGTCACGCCGCCGCTGGGATTCTCCGGACTGCTGACGTTCACCTACGCCGTCCGCGACAACCAGGGCGCGCTTTCGGCCCCCGGCACGGTGCGGATCACGACGTCGGCCCCGCCGACGACGACGCCCGATAGCCTCACGATCAACGAAGATACAGTGGTCACGATCGACGTGTTGCTCAACGACTTCGACGTCGACGGTTTCATCGTTCGCTCGACGCTCGCCGTTTCGCAACAGCCGATGCACGGCACGGCCACGGTCGACTCGGCCACGCAGCGGATTCGCTATGTGCCGGAGATGGACTATTTCGGCATCGACACGTTCCGCTACACGGTTCGCGACAACGAAGGGAATACGTCGGCCCCCGGCGTGGTGACGATCACGCTGATCGAAGTCAACGACGCTCCCCGCGGCTCGCTCGACGCCGCCGGCACGGAAACCGGCGTGGGCGTGGTGATCGACGTGCTGGCCAACGACGTCGACGTTGACGGCACGATCCAACCCTTTACGCTTGCGGTTCCCGTCGGCGGCCGACCACAACACGGCGATTTCACGATTGATCCGGTCACGGGCGCGATCTTCTATGTGCCCACGGCGGACTACGTTGGCAGCGACGCCTTGACGTACTTCGTTCGCGACGAGGACGGTGCGCTGTCCAACGAGACCACCGTGCTGCTCCGCGTCGGCCGACCGGTTTCGTTCTCCGGCATGGTGTTCGCCGACATCAACAACAACGGCCTGCACGACGCCGGCGAAGTCGGCGTGCCCAACGCGGAAGTCGCCGCCGTGATGAACGACGGGCTGTTCCGCATGAGCGCCACGGTCCGCACCGAAGACGACGGCACGTTCGTCGTCGTCGATCGGCCGAGCGAAGGCATCGTGCTGCCGCAAGGCACGTACACGCTTCGCCAGGCGCAGCCGGTCGCATTCATCGACGGCAAGGACACGCCCGGCGTTCCTCCGCCCACCGCGACGACAAACAACGCCTTCGTCGGCATTACGCTCGCCCAGGGCGAAGAGGCGACCGACTATTATTTTGCCGAACGCGGTCTGCGGGCGGAATTCGTCACGGCCTATCTCGGCCGTCGCATCTACTTCGCCAGCGCCGCGCCCGACGGCAGCCTGTTCGGCGCTCGTCACGGCCGCGTGTTCGACCTTCACCAAGGCGACGTGTACTTCACGTTCGACGGCGGCGCGCCGGGCCTGGTGACCGCGACCGCCACGTTCGACAACACCGGCGGCAGCGTTCGCCTCGACGTTCTCGACGCAAACCTCAATGTGCTCAATACGTCCAATTCGCAAACCGGCAGCGTCTCTGTCGCGTTCGGACCCGGACCCGGGCCGTACATCTTGCGACTCAGCGGCGCGGGCCAAAACGTGTTCATCTCCGCTGCGACGGCCGACGCGACGCCGTGGGTGGGCGCGACGCTTTCGCTACGCGGATCGCTCTGGTCCGGCGCGGTGAGCAGCCAATCGTCGTCGTCGACCGCTACGACCGCCATCGGCGGCGGCACGACACAGTTGCCCACACAAGGATTCGCCGCCGACGTCGCCCCGTGGTCGAACGTCGACGCAATTTCGATCCGCTTCGACAGTCCGGTCTCGATCGGATCCGCTGGACTTCGCATCGCCGCGGCTTCGGGCGAAACGTACGGCGTGCGAAACTACATCTACGATGCCGCGGCGCGAACGGCCACCTGGTGGCTCGATCGTTCGCTGGCCGCGGATAACTACGTCGTCTCGGCCGCGCCGCTGGGAACGTCGGTCGATTTCCATGCGTCGACGTTCGCGCCGCAGGAAGTGCGGTTTTCCGTGCTGCCGGGCGACGTGAACGGCGATGGCGCGGCGAACTATCTCGATGCCATCGCCGTGCGCAACAACTTCGCCACGGCGGCGACGTACTCGCTGGCCTCGCCGCGGTACGACCTCAACGCCAACGGAGTCGTCGACGCCGCGGACGTGGCGTTGGCCGTCGTCAACGGATTCGCCCGCCGAAGCGGCGACGAAATCAGCGGCACGCTGCTGACCGCAATCGGCACGACCGTCGGCGGCTCCGCGGCGGCCGAAGCGATCGTTCGCCGGGCGAATCTTGGTTCGTCGGGTGGGCTTGCCGCATCGCCACCGCGGATTTTACAACGCCGCGAACGGATCGCCGCGGTCGACACCGCCCTTGATGTTCCATTGTCGACGGCGTCGGCACTTCGTGCGCATCGCGCACGTCGGTCAATCGACGCACAAACTGCCAACGACGACGGCGAACTGCTGTCTGAATCGTCGCGCTAAGCTCGGCTTACCAGCGATACTCCAGCGACACGTCGATGCCTCGCAGCAGCATGTCCGTGCTGCGGAAAACGTGCGTCGGCCGCGCCTCGCCGACCAGCGTGCCGCCGATCTGCGTTTCGTTGATCGTCGTGTCGATCTGCTGTCCCGGCCGGGCGACGTCGTCGAGATACAGAATCCGAAAGCCAACGCCCAACTCAAGATTCTCGCGCAGCGAATACCGGGCCGTCACGGAGCCTTCTGGAATCGCCATGAACGTGTCGCGCGTGTAACGGCCGATGTTGGTCGGCAGCGCGAGGAGTCCGCCCGGCTCGATGGCCGTCGTGCCGAGCGAGCTGATTTGCGTGTTGCCGTCGATCGTGACGACTTGATGATTGTTGCCGAGGCCGACCTTGGCCATCACCTCGAAGGCCCAGCGATTGCGGAACATTTCCAGCGACATGCCGACTTCGCCGCCGTGAAAATCGTTTCGCACGTCGAAGATGTCGGTGCTCTCGCGGAGCGTCGGGCCGATCAATCCGCCGCCGGGATCGAAAAACGAATCGTGGATCAGCAGGCTCTCGTCGACCTGCATGAAGCGGTAGCCGCCGAACAGGTCGAGCCGCATCTCGCGCTCGAAATCACCCCACAGGATGTGTCGAAACGTCAGCCCGGCCGATTGCATGGCGCTCTGCGATTCGATGTCGACCGTGCCGTCGAGATCGACCGTCGCGCCCGGCCGGACGAAGTTCGGAAACGCCAGCACGGCCGCGTCTTGCTGCATCGTGGTCAGGTTGAAGAACGGCCGGGCGAGTATGCTCGCGCTGGGATCGTTTTGGAACGATTCGCTGGCCGAAAACCGCGTCGCTTCGTTGGCGAGCGCCCAATAGTCGCCTTCGATGGCCATGAACTGTCCGTCGACGAGCCAGTAACCGATTTTCACTTCGCCGCCGTTGCGTTGGCCGTCGTCGATCTGCTCGTTGCCGAACAACACCGTGGCGGCGGGCAGCACGCCGGCGTCGGCTTGCGGAGTGCCGGCGGGGCTGGTCGTTACGAGGGCTGGCACGCCGTAGCCGTCGGCCCACATCGACAGGTACGACAGCCGCGTCCACCATCGCACGGGCTGGGCCACGCGCTCGTCGAATCCGCCGGCGTCGCCGCACGGCAATTCGACCGGGGGACGCGGAATATTCGGATCGAACGGCGGTGTCGCGTAACACCAATCGGGCAGCGTCCGCTGGTCCGACTCTCCCCACCGCCGCTGCCGCATCAGCATCTCGGTATGCAACAGCGCCGGATCGCTAGGATCGAACGTGTACGTTCCGTCGGGGTTCTTGACGGCGGTCGGCGGCGAACCGAATGTTGGGCCGCCCTGCAGAGCAGGAACCGGCGCCAAGTCCGGCTCGGCCGCGGTGGCCGGTTCGTCGCCGGCGAACGGATTGTCGCTGGCGACCACTTGCGCAAGCGCCGCGGTTGGGGCCAGCAGAAACGAGCAAAGCGATCCGCCGACAAGCGCAATGGCAAGCGGACGGGTAGCTGAGAGCAATGATTTTAGGTGTCGCATGGTGAGTCGGCCTGACCTGACGTTCGCGCGAGCGATCCCCCCTTGCGCCGGTGGCGCACCTAAGTGTTGTATCGGCTGGGCAAGCTGTCGCGATTGTCCGAATATTGCCAGTTAGACGGAGATTGCCGCGTCGGGCGTGGCAAAATGGGGGATCGGCGCGAGAATTCGTCCCCGGGGCGACTTGCGACCGCGGCCGATGTGCCGGCGGATTGAGCTTGTAGGGTGCTCTGTGAGCACCTCGCCGCCGCCGAGCACGGCACGACCGCCGAATCCACCCCTATCCACCGCCGAAACCTCTGTTGAACTCCACGGCACGCGTGTTGTCTCTGTGTCGAGCAATGGTGCTCGCAGAGCAACCTACGGAGCTGCGGTTTGGCGTTTAGACGCCGAGCGTCTGCCGGCAAACACGTCGCTCGAGGGAATGTGTCCCACCCCTCGTCCGCAACTTTGGACTTTGACGGTGGTTCAACTTGGTGTCCAATCGCCGGCGGGCGAGAGTGAACGCGACCGACGTCTCGCGGCACGAACGTGGGGCGGTTGCTTTCTCGTCGTGGGTGCGTTTTCGTAATGTGCGGCCGTCGCTTGCTTTCCCGAATAGACTCAAATCCGAGGAGCATTCACGATGAAACGATTCACTTGGGCCATCTTGTTCAGTTGCCTTGCCGTCGCGGGCGTGGCGCTGGCGCAGCAGGCCGATTCACCGCAGTCGACAAGAGATTCATCGAACGTGCGGCCGCGCAGCCGCACTTCGGGGGCGATTGCTCGCCTTCAGCAGCGACAAGAACTCAAGGCCGGCCGGGCCGTCGCCTTCAACTTCATCATCGTCGAAGTCAACAAAGCGGGAAAGCAAAAGCCGTCGATCGATCTGTCCGACGCCGAAAAGATTCCGGAGCAGCTTCGCGCCTTGGAGGAGAAAGGCGAAGCCAGCGTCATCAGTCGCGTGCGGTTGTCGACGCTGGACCAGCAGCCGGTTGGATTTCAGATTGGCGAAACGCGGCCGATGATCTCCGGACGCGCCGGAGGTTTTGGCGGACGCGCCGTTCGGCCCGACGATGGTCGGCCGAGTCAATATAGCTACCAGATGACCAACGTCGGCATGAAGATCGGCGTTACGTCGCGGATCGAAGCCGGCGACGCGGTGATTGCCGAAGTTGACGTGGAGTTGAGCCGACTCGAACCGATGCCCAAGTCGGGCGACGCCAAAGCGGACGGCGACGCGATCGGTTCACAGCGCACGACCGTGGTCAGTTCGCAATCGACGCTACGGATCGAAAAGGAACGCGGCGTCGTGATGAGCGCCTCGCAATCGGCCGGCGACGACGAATCGCGCGAGATGCTGATCTTGGTAACAGCCCACGTCGAACAATCTGCAACGGCGAGCGCGGAAAAAGCCGCCGCGGCACCCGGGGAAGTGCTGAAAGTGTTCTCGCTCCAGAACGCTTCCGCGGCGGACGTGACGGAAACGTTGCAGAAGCTGTTTGCCGACCGCACGCTGCGCATCGCGCCGGAGCTACGCACGAACAGTTTGATCGTTCGCGGCGACGCCGCCCAGCTAAACGAAATCGAGGCGCTGGTGTTGCAATTGGATCGCGGCGAGTAGGCCGACGCACGACGCAAGTGGACTACGTAGGGTGCTCTGCGAGCACCCTGGCGCGGACGTTGAATCGGTCAAGAGCGCACATGGCGTGTCGGCGTCAAGCCAAGGTGCTCACAGAGCACCCTACGAGGAAAAGAGGCTCGCCTCACGGCGTTTTGTAAACGTCGGCCGGGTCGAACACGCGCTCGCCCACTTCCCGCAGTCCGTCCGGCGTAACCTGCCGGTAGAAACAACTGCGAAAGCCCGTGTGGCAGGCGGCGTCGCCGATTTGCTTCACTTTGAGCAGGATCGTATCGGCGTCGCAGTCGACGAACACGGCTTCGACGATTTGCACGTGCCCGCTTTCCTCGCCCTTGCGCCAGAGTTTGTTGCGGCTGCGGCTAAAGTAAACCGCGCGGCCGGTGGCCAGCGTTTCGGCATAGCTCCCGGCGTTCATGTAGGCCATCATCAGGACTTCGCCGCTGGCAGCGTCCTGGGCGATGGCCGGCAGCAAGCCGTCGCCGCGGGAGAAATCGGGACCGTCGGGCGGTGTCGTCACGGTGAGAGGCTCTCGCAGAAGGCAGTATCGTCGACGGGCGCGGAATCGTGGCTCGCCGCACGCCACTTCCACTCCTCACCATAGACGACCGCTCGCCGCCTTTCCAGAGCGACGGCGTTGCGAACGCCGCTACGCGAAAAATCGCGGCGGATTACCCGCCGCAACGTTCGATTCGAGTTGACTACCAAACGTCGCCGGCAGTTGCAGCGCCAGCGCCAATCGCCGCAGGTACTCACGCCGCGGGATGTTGCACGCGCCGAGGCTTTCCGTGTGGCTGGTCAACTGTTGGATGTCCCACACAACGTAACCGCGAGCGATCAAGTGGCGGTGCAGATGGACCAGGGCCACCTTCGAGGCGTCGCGGACGTAGTGGAACATCGACTCGGCGGCAAACAGCCCGCCCAGACTGACGCCATACGTCCCGCCGGCCAACTCGCCCTCGTGCCAAACTTCAACGCTGTGGGCGAAACCAAGTTCGAACATCCGCTCGTAGGCGCGGGCCAAATGCGGAGTGAGCCACGTATTTCCTTCGCGACCGCTGGCGGTGGCGCAGCCTTGGAGCACCTTGGAAAACGCCTGATCGCAAGTCACCTGAAACTTGCCGCTGCGGCAGGTGCGCAACAATCGCCGCGAGGCGTGAAACTCGTCGAACTCGAAGATCGCCCGCGGCTGGGGCGACCACCACGCGGTAAGCTCCGGATCCTCGAAAATCGGCCAGGGAAAGATGCCGTGCCGATAGGCGTCGATCATCCAACTCGGCGTCAGCTCTCCGCCCACGAACAACAGGCCGTCTTCGTCGGCGGTGTCGGCGGGTGGAAAGAAGCGTGACGGCGGCAGCAACGACATGGCATTTACCCAGCGTCAATGGACCCGGAATGGCACCGGACGTGATTTGTCGCACAAATAGGAACGCGGCCCGCTCGAAACTGAGCCGGCTCGTCCCAAATTCGACGGCGGCGGTGCCTCAAGAACGCGGTATCTCAAGAACAGAGACGCAGCCGGCGCAAAGCAGCAGATTTGCGTGATGTGACGTGTTTGTTAGCTTCCGTGATAACCGCTCGCACAGCCACGGTCAAGTTTTTCGCTGGCGATTGCGGGAATTACGTAGTGGGGGTACGCGGCAGCATCGCGCGCGGCCGTGCAACCGATTGTTTCTCCGAGGCGCCGCATCGTCGATCGCATTACTCGAACAGCGGATCCGCCAGCAGCGCCGCCAGCGGAACGCACACGAACAGCGGCAGCCACGACGCTACCACCGGCAGCAACCAGCCCGAACTACCCAGCGCCTGACACGCCAGGTTCAGCAGCATGAACCCGAGCACGATGGCGCCGCACATGGCGATTGCCAAGAAAACGTTGCGATTTTCGCGCGATAAGACGATCGGCAATCCGAGGAACAACAGCGCTACATCGAGCAGCGGCTGAACGAACCGCGAGTGAATCGCCACACGAATATCGGGGCCGAGTTCGAGGGCGTCGTTGTGGAGCCCGGAAATCAACTCCGCCGTCGAGGCGTATTGCCGCCAACTCCGCGCTCCGGCGAGATGCTCGAACGTCACGTTGCTAGCTAGAAAACACTCGTCGGGCCGCAGCCAGGCGTGTTCGAGCGGCGTGAACAGCGTCGTCTCGCCGTCGATGGCGATCGGCTTGCGCGTGGCGATTTCTTTCGGCTGGGTCACGCCCCGCAACAGGTAGCCGCCGGGATGATCGTCGCTCGCATCGACGTAATATGCCTCGGCGGCGGAGAGCGAATCGCCATACTCGGCCAGTTCGCCGCTGAGCCGCAACGCCGGTTTGGAAATCCGCCGATCGCGAGCAAACGTTCGCGCGCCGCCGAAGAACACCCGCGTGCGAAAATCGTAACGGGGCTTGAGCGTCGTGCCTGCGTCGTCGGAGAGCGATTGGGCGTTACGGTCCAACTCGTGGCGGATGCGGGGCACGACGAATTCGCGATTGGCGATCGCCAGAACGCTAATGAGCGCCGCGGCGATCAACACCGGCTTGACGATGCGGCGTTTGGAAATCCCCGCCGCCAACAACGCGGTCAACTCGTTCGTCCGCTGAAAGCCCGTCACCGTGAACATGGCGGCGATTAGCGCCAGCACGCCGCTGGTGACGTTGAAGAACGCCAGCGAACGGTATCCGTAATACTCGGTCAGCACGTTGAGCAGGTTTCCTTCCTGCTCGACGTAGGCCAGGAAATCGTCGAGATTGCTGAACGTGTCGACGACGACGTACAGGCCGGTAAAGCTCAGGAAGAAAATCGCGAACGTGCGGAGGAACTGGCGCACGAGGTAGCGGTCGATGATTGACATGAAACTGGGGTCGGGGAACTGGGATCAGGGGTCAGGGGTCGGAAGGGCGTTTGCGGCTTCCTTGATTGCTTTGGCTAGCGCGGCGATGCCTTGTTCGATGCCTTCGGGCGGTTGGACGCCGAAGCTCAGGCGGATGGTGTTTTTTTGCGGCGACACGCCGTCCGGGGCAAAGCTGAATTCGCCGGGCACGTAGAGCATGCCTGCCCGCACGGCGCGATCGAACAGCGGGCCGCGCGGGCCGGCATCGAGCCGTTCGTCCAGCGTCAGCCAGACGTACAAGCCGCCGTGAGGAGCGTGCCATCGCACGCCCGGCAGCTTTCCCAAATGCCGCTCGCAGGCGTCGAGCATCGCCGAGAGCTTGCCGCGGTAGACGTCGCGGAGTTGGGCTATGTGCGGGCGGTAGAGGTTCGACTCGATCACGCGGGCCATGAGCACCTGGTTGAAATGCGCGGAGCCGAAGTCGATATGCCCCTTGAAATGACAAACGGGATCGATGAGCGCCGGCGGCAGGATGCCCCATCCGACGCGCAGCCCCGGCGAGAACGATTTGGAAAACGTGCCGGCATAAACAACCGTGTCGCCGGCTTCGTCGAACGAACGGACGCTGGGCAGATCGTCCGCGTCGTAACGCAGTTCGCGGTAGGCAGCGTCTTCGAGGACGAACAACTGCTGGCCGTTGTCGCGCGACCATCGCCGCACGACATCGAGCAGTCGCGAGCGCCGATCGAGCGACAGCGTGGCGCTCGACGGATTGTCGTAGTAGCTCACGACGTAAACGGCCTTGACTCGGCGGGCTTCTCCGGCGGCCGCGCGGCGGGCAAGCTCCGCTTCGACCGCGTCGGGAATTAAGCCATCACGGTCCGCCTCGACGCCGATGGCCCGCACGCCAAGTCCGGCCAGCAGTCCCAGATAAACGAAATATGTCGGCGCGGCGCAGAGCACGATGTCGCCCGGATCGCAAAGGCACTCGGTCGCCAGATGCAGCAATTGATTGCTGCCGGCCGTGAGCACGACGCGCTCGGTCGTAACTTTCGAGGCGGCCCGCGTTTGCATATCCGCGGCCAGTACATCGTCGAGTACGTACTCGCGAAGCCGAGCATGTCCTAGCGTCGTGCCATATTGCAGCGCCGTGCGTGCGACGTCGCCGTCCGCGGCCAGCGCCGCGACCGCCTCGGCGGTTTCCGCGACGGGCAGGCTCTGGCGATCGACGAAACCGGCCGCCAGCGAGATCAAATGTGGATGAGCGAGCGCGCGATGCATCAGATCGCTGATCGGCGGCTCGCCCGACGAGGCCACGCGGCTGCTCAATCGCACAGACAATGAAGACATTCTTTTTCCGAACGACAAGCGAGTGGATTGAGTTGCTGCGAAACTGCTCCGTACGAGCGATGACAGCGCGGCGCGGTTGCGTATTTGCACGCCAGGATACTGCCGCTAGCGGCGAGGACATAGGTCAGTACGAGCAAGCGTCGCCGGGCAAATCGGAAATCTGTCGTGCTTCGCGGGAATCGCGGCATCGTGAACTCGCCGCGGCTTCTCTTGACGCCGTCGCGGCGGAATCCTACGCT
>JBBDYI010000192.1:0-23835 GCA_040901705.1 Pirellulales bacterium
CTCCACGAGTACAAGAACTTACAGTTGCGCGCGCATCCGCCGGATGAACCAGAAATCTACTACATCGCCGAATTGGGCGTGGCGCTGTTGCTGTTCGTCATTGGATTGGAGTTTTCGCCAGGACGGCTGTTGGATCTCGGCAAGCGCTCGCTCGGCGTGGGCGTCTTGCAGATCGTTGTCACCGCGGCAGCCGCCTGGGCGATCGCCAGATCGTTGGGTATCGGCGGCCAAGAAGCGCTGGTCGTCGGCATGATGATCGCCATGAGCTCGACGGCGTGCGTGCTGCGGTTGTTGACGGACCGCGCGGAACTGGACGGACTGCACGGCCGCGCCGCGCTAGGAATTCTCTTGGTGCAAGACGTCGCCGTCGTGCCGATGATGCTGGCCGTCAGCGCCATGGCGGGGAACCGGTCGCTCGGCAGCGTGATCGGCAACGTCGCGCTGAGCGTGTTGTTGTCGTTGGCGCTGATCGGCGTCTTTTACTTTGCCTTTACGGTCGTGGTGCCGCGATTGTTCAATCAGCGAGCCTGGCATCGCAATCGCGACCTCCCGATTCTGATGGCGATGATCGTCGCGATCGGGTCGGCCTGGGCGGCGCAGCAGCTCAATCTCAGCCCGGCGCTGGGGGCGTTTGCCGGCGGTGTGTTGCTGGCGGTTTCGCCGGTCGCCACACAAATCCGCGCCGACGTCCGCCCGCTGAGCACGGTGCTGGTCACGCTGTTTTTTGCGTCGATTGGCATGTTCGGTGATCCGCGTTGGCTGATGCAGAATTGGTGGCTCGTGGCGGGAATGGCGACGGCAATCTTGGTAGGAAAGCCGCTTCTGATCGCCGTGTTGGCGAGATTGTTCGGGCAGCCGTGGCGTTACGCCGTGGCGACAGGGCTCTGTCTGGCGCAAATCGGAGAATTCTCGTTCGTGCTGGCGACGATTGCGCAGCGCGACGTCGATGGAACTGTCCTCATGTCCACCACTACGTTTCGGGCGATGGTGTCGGCGACCATCATCAGCCTGTTGGCGACGCCCTATTTGGTGGCGGTCTCGCTGGGGGTCGGAGCCTGGTTTGCGGCGCGCGTTTCCGGCCCAAGCGTCGGGCGAGACTTAGCCGGTGAAGGGCCGCGTCCGGATGCGCGCTCGCCCGTCGCGGGCACGCCCACCGAGACGATGGTCATCGTCGGATTTGGCCCGGCTGGACAGCGCGTCGCGGAAGGGGTGATCGACCCGCATTACCGTGGAATCGTCGTCGTCGATCTCAATCCCGACAACGTCGCCGTCGCACAGCGATACGGTCTGCGCGGGATCCTCGGCGACGCGACGCAAACCGAGATTCTCGAACATGCGGGAATTCAGCGGGCGAAGGTCGTGGTGATCGCGTTGCCGGATCACAATACGACGCGGCACTTGATCCACCTCGTGCGAGACTTGGCGCCCGATGCGCATATCATCGTTCGCTGCCGCTACCACGTGCGGCACTGGGAGATGTTGAACGCCGGGGCGGACGAAGTGGTCGACGAGGAGGATCACGTTGGGCGTCAGTTGGCCGAACGAGTCCTGGACGTTTTGGGGGGGCCGTCGTTTTGACTGGGACCGCAGTCACGACGGCCGTCCGGGCCGCGTTCGCCGACTCTGGCCATCGCCGCCTCCAGCGTATAATATGGTGCGGAAGGGATTCGTAGAATGCTTCGCGATGGCGTCGCACGCGTTGTTTGGATGGCGATGACTTGCTTCGCCAGAATAGGTTCGCGGCACTTCGCGGGCATAACACGCTGTGTGCTTGCCGCGATTGTCGGGGATTCGTGCGCGGCAGGATTTCGATGCGACGGCGCCGTTTTGTCGGAGAGTCGCTGGCAGTTTTTCATTCGCAAAACGTTAGCACGGGAGAAGAAACGATGATCCGCACAGAGAAGACATGGCGTCGCGGCGTGGTGATCGCGTTGGTTGCGGCGGCGGCTACGGTAGTGGGTGCGTCGAACGCCTCGGCGACCGGCACCGACAAGACCGAAAACCTGATCCTCGCCACCGGGTTGCTCGACGGGCAAAACGAAATGGTCGTCTGCCTGGACATTGTGTCGGGCACGCTCAAAGGTTTTGTCATCAACACGAATTCGCGGCAGTTTTTCGCCCAATACACGGCGCCGTCGGTGGCCGCCGATCTGAACGTCGCCAAGGGGCGCAATCCGAAGTACTCGCTGGTCACCGGCATTTCCACCTTCAAGCCGACTGGCGGGGGCGGCCGCTTGGGCCAATGCGTCATTTACGTCGCCGAAGAGTCGAGCGGCAACATGGTGGCCTATGCCGTGCCGTGGGATCCGTCGGCCATGTCGCGAAACCAGCCGATCAATGCGCCGTTCGTCAAGCTCGGCGTCGTCAAGGTCGGCGCTGGCGGACCGGCCGCTGGCGGCGCGGTGCCGGCAGGTAATTAGCCGTGGCCGAGCGACGTCGGGAAGACCAAGCAAACTTGACGCCGCGCCGCGAATGTGGCGCGGCGTTTTCGTCGACTATCGGCGCGAGGCAAATCGCCGCCGGCCAGATCGCCGTGACCGTCAACGGCGAAGCCGTTTCGCTCGACGAAAACTCCTCGGTGGCCGATCTGCTCGTGCGGCTCGACTTGGCGTCGCAAGCCGTGGCGGTCGAGGTGAATCTGGAGCTCGTGCCCCGAGCGCGACATGGCCACGTTCGGCTTTCGGCCAGCGACCGCGTTGAGATCGTGACGCTCGTCGGCGGTGGTTAGAAGCCGCGCAAAAATAGAGGCGGACTCTTGCGAGCCCGCCTCTGAGTGTTTTGCTAGCTATCCGTCGCGCGTCGAGGACCGCCGGCCAGAGGCCATTCGTAGCGGCGAAGTGTCGATGTCAGCGCCGCCGCGGCGGTTGTGATTGCGGAGGCGCCGGCGGGTTCGTGTTAGACGTATCTGCCGACGATGAGCCCAATTCGCGCAACATTTGACTGCGGCGGATTTGCAACTCGCGGACCTTGAAGTCGAGATCGGCCTCGAATATGTCCATGCGATGTTGCATCGCGGAAAGCTGGTCCTCCGCTTCTTCAAGCTCCGCGGTTAGCTTGGCGCGGTCTTCTGTGTTCGTCTCGCTGACGGGTGTCGCATCGAGGCGTCGCGCCAAGCGGGTACGACGCGTCTCCAACTGCCGGACTTCGTGTTGTAACTCGGCCCGCTCTTGGGCGAGCTTGCGTTCCACGTCGAGCATCTCCATCTCGATTTTCGCCACTTGCTCGCCGCGGACCGCATCGGCGGTAGACGCACCGGATGATGCTCGATCCTCAACCGCCGTCGGGCGGCCGAAAATGTTCGTTCCCGATGCTTCGAACGGCGTCGCGCCCGTAGCGACGTCGAGAATCAACGTCGTCCCGTCGGCAGTGAACGCTTCGAGAACGCGCTGCCCGATGGATTGAATCGCCGTCACATTTCCCGGCGCGGTGGTCGACCAAAGCGGCTTGCCGGTTTTGGCGTCGACGGCGCTGATCTGCCGCCCGTTGACTTTCAGTTGACAAACGACGACGCCGTCTTGGACGACGGGCGTCGCGAACGCGATCGGTCCGGTGCGGCCACCCTGCTGTTCGTCGCGAAGTTGCTTGACGATCGCCAGCAGTTCGGCGGTGGTGGCTTCGAGCCGGGCCAGGCGTTGGAGAACCTTCGCGTCGTCAGTCACGAACTTGGCCTCGCCGGAAGCGGCGCGATCGAATACCGGTGTCGACTGGCTTGTCGTCGGCAAGGAGGAATCGCCGGACGACGACTGTGAGTTCACACGTCGGGGAGTCGGAACTTCCTCGTCGTTGCTCGACGAAGCGTCCAACGAAGGTCGCGAACCGGCGGGCGGCGTCTTCGGCGCGTCGAGAACTTGATCGTCGCTGGCGGCAGCGGGGGGAGACTCGCTAATCGCCGCCGCGCCGGGAATTGAGTCGTGCGACGCCTTGGCTGTCGCGGCGGGCGCGTCCGCGACGCGCTCGGCACTCGACGATGCGCCGTCTGACGCGACAGCCAGCCGCGGCGCGGATTCGTCGTCGGCCGAGAGCGTGGAGAGCGACCACGGCAACACGAGCAGTCCGGTCGCCGCGACGGCGAATCGGCCGGGCCACGACAAACGGTGAGGAGACTTGCGGGCGAGAATCATGTCGAACCTCCGTTTCAGGGATGAGGGACGCGCGAAACCGCTGGCCAACAGCGGCGTTTCGCTCGCCGAGTGAAGAAAGTCGATCGTTTCCAGCAACGCTCGGGCGTAGTCGCGGCGGCGTTCGGGCAGCAGCCATACGACCCAAGCGTCGCAGCAGGTCTCCTCGGCCTGGTGCAGTCGACGACGCGCGAACCAGACGGTGGGCAGCCACCAGTAGCAGCCGACCGCGATCAGTTCGAGCCACCGCGTCCAATGGTCGCGGCGACGCAAGTGCGCCAGTTCGTGAGCGATCACGGCGGCCCGCTGTTCGGCAGAGAACCGCGACATTAGCTCGCGCGGCAAGACCAGTACGGCGCGGCACAACGGCGTCCACACCAGCGGCGAAACTTGAGAGGCAACGATTCGCACATCCGGCGTCCATGCGAGGCCGATGCGCTCGGCCAGTACGGCGACCTCCGCCTGAAGCGGCGGCGTGGCGGGCGTCGCATGTCGCATCGCCCGGCGGAAGCGCCGCAGGCGCGTCGCCGCGACGATGATCCATACACACGCGCCACAGAGCCAGAGAATCGCCAGAATCGGCCGTGCATGGTCAAGCAGCGCCAGCGCCGCCGCGTGTTCGGCGTCGTTCGTCGCCGCTGGGTCCGATTGAGCAATGACTGCGGTGATTTCGTTCGGCATCGGCGATTCGGCCGACGCCGCAGCTTCGTCGCGACGGGCTGCCATCGCGACGAGCGTATCGTCCGCTTCGTTGGATTGTTGCGAGACGGCGAACGATGCCGGAAACGGTTGAGTCCGATCTTCCGCGGCTTGATCGGCCAAGCCCGGCGAAGACCATACGACCGTCGGCATTTCGCTGCGCATCGACGGAGAATCTGGAGAGTGTGCGGGTACATCGAGCAGAATGGGCGATGTCGTCGCTACAGCGGCGATGCCGTCGGCGCCATCGTCGGCGACAAGCGGCACGCGCGTCGGTTCCGACGCGATCACGGCGAGCGAATCGTCCGCGGACGCGACGTCGCTCGCGGTTGATTTCGCGCGCGTTTTCGCGGCGTCGTCTCCGGCGTTCCGCGTATCCGCGCCGAACATGGCCAGCGCCGCATCCAGCGGAAGCGGCACGTCGACCAGCGGCGGCGTCAGCAGTTTGGCCAGCACGAGCAACCACATCGCGTGGGCGATCGTCGGCTTCAGCCACCGCGACGCCGCCCAGGCGGGCACGGCCAACAGCGACGCGACCAGTGCGTTCGATGCGGCGGTCGACAAGGCGGATTCAACCAGGCTATGCGTCGCAATGAAGTCAGGCATCGCGTCGTCCCTTGCGGTTGGCGGAGGTGCGACTCGCGGGAGCGTTGTCGGATTCGTCGATGAGTTTCTTCAGGGCGGCTCGTTCGTCGGCGCTGAGCCGCGCCCCATGCACCAGTTGCAGCAGCAGTGGCGTCATCGAACCTTCGCACAGTTGCTCTGCCACGGCTCGCAACCGCTGGGCGATGACGTCTTCGCGATCGACCGCCGCGGTGAATACGTGCGCGAAGCCGCTGCGGTTTCGCGCCACGCAGCCTTTCGCCTCGAGTCGTTCGAACAGTTTCTGCACCGTCGCGTAGTGAGCCGACGTACCGCTTGGGTAGACGAGGTCGGCGATGCGGCGGATTGTGGCCGAACCTTCGCTCCACAGCGCGTCGAGCACGGCGAGTTCGGCGTCGGTAATGTTCGCGAAATTGGTCTTTGCGGCATCGTGCGGCATGGCCCCACCTGCATGTAAGACATGGTGTCTGACGCAGATTCTAAGACGCCGCGTCTGATATGTCAAGCGGTTCTTTTTGCCGGCAGCGAGCCGAGCCGTTGCTCCCCGCTGGAAAGGCATATATTCTGAATCTTTCGCCGTCGCACGTTCGCGCCGTCGCTGCCGCTTGCGAACTACGTATCGGCTCGTCGCCACGCCTTCGCGGCGTTTTCGCCAATCCCACAGCCCCCCGCGCCATGCACTATCGCCCCGGAATCGAGATCGTGCCTGGCTACCGGCTGCAGAAAATGCTGGGCCGGGGCGGGTTCGGCGAGGTCTGGCAGGCCGAGGGACCGGGCCGCGTCTCTGCGGCGGTCAAAATCATCGACAAAGTCGAAGATAAGGCCGGCCGCAAGGAGTTCCGCGCCCTCAAGCTGATCAAGGACTTGCGGCATCCGAATTTGGTCTCGATCACTGGATTCTGGCTCAAGGACGCGGAGGGATCGCTGCTCGACAGCGACGCCTACATCGATGAGTCGAACTCGACCGAACAGCGACCGAGCGAGTTGATCGTGGCGATGGACCTGTGCGAAAAGAGCCTGCTCGACCGGCTGGCCGAATGCCGCAAGGGCCTTTCCGAGGACACGCCCGGCGGAATTCCGCTCGAAGAGCTGCTCGAATACATGGAGGCGGCGGCCAAGGCGATCGACTATCTCAACGTCCGGCATCAGATTCAGCACCGCGACATCAAGCCGCACAATATCATGATCGTCGGCGGCTCGGCGCAGGTTTGCGACTTCGGTCTGGCCTCCGCGATCAGCACTGCCCGCACTTCGATGGGCGGCGCGGGTTCGCTGGCGTATATGGCCCCCGAGGTTTACTCGACGAAGCTTCCCGGTCCGGCGACGGATCAATACAGCCTGGCGATCACGTACTGCGAATTGCGGACCGGCCGGTTGCCGCTTTCGGACGTCGAAAGCTTCGCCGCGCTCGACGACGCCAAACGCAAGGGAATGCTCGACCTGTCGCTGCTCGACGAACGCGAACGGGCCGTGATACAGCGGGCGACTTCGCTCGACCCGGCCGCGCGGTTTCCCTCGTGCTACGACATGGTGCAGGAGTTTCGCCGTGCGCTCCATACGGCGTTTTCGTCTTCCGCTCCGGCGCGTGCCGAACCGGTCGCCGGTTATACACTCGAACGCAGCTTGCGGAGCCGCGACGGCGAGGAAATCTGGGACGCCATCGATCCCGACGGTTTGCACGTGTTGCTGGTCGTTCGCAATATGCACGAGGCCCCGGCGACCGCTTCCTGGTCGACGCTCTCGGCGATTCGCGACGTCAGCCGCAACCATCCGCGGCTGGCGGAAATCTACGAATTCGCCTGCTTGAGCGCGACGGGAAAAGTGTTGCCGGCGCGGTTGTTCAAGCTGCCCAATCCGCCGATGCCGGCCAAGACGATCGTCGCCGGCCGGCGGCTGCCGCAAAACCTTGCCGAGCGGCTCTCGTCGGGCGGCATGCCGATCAAGCGGTTGCTGTTGCTGATGGGCGATTTGGCCGAAGGTCTCGACTTCCTCAACGCCCCGCAACACGACGTGGGCGGCAAATTGGCCGGTTTTCAGCACGCGAATCTGCGGCCGATCAACTTTCTCGTCGACGACGACCGTACGGTGCTATCGAATTTCGCCGGCGCGCAGATGTTGCTTGCCGAGGACGAAGCGTTTCCCGGCGGAAAGCAGATCGCCGAATCGGCGTTCACTCCGCCCGAATTCGCGGCCGGACAAATTACGCGGTGGTCCGACCAATACATGCTCGCGGTGTCGTACCTGCAGTTGCGGACCGGCAAGCCTTCGGCGAGTCTCAGCGGTTCGACCGGCTCCGGCAAACGGTCGGCGTCAGGCTCGCGGCTCGACGTCACCGAGCTGAAGCCCACGGAACGCGATATCTTGCTGCGGGCGACCGACGCCGATCCGCGCAAGCGATTTGCCACGTGCCGCGAATTCGTTGCGGCGCTCGGCCAGGCGTGGGACGACATCATCGCGGCCGAACCGCCGCCGCCACAATCTCCCAAGAAGAAGACGTCCTCGGCCGACGCTGCGGCCGCGACGATCGACGCGGACTCGGTGGTCTCGGCGTCGCTGTCGGGACTGCGCGATTCGGCCCAAACCGCGCTCGAGCCGACCCCGCCGCCTCCCGCTCGCGGCGCGACGCTCGTGCCCTCGGCGATCGAGACGCGGCCGCCGCACGACACCAATCCAGATCACCACACCGCAACGCCGCAACGCATCGCCGACGCGCCGCACGCTCCGCCGCGGCCACCGAAACACGCGGCGAAACGCGCCGCAAAACCGCGACTCCCGAGCAAAGCCGTTGCGGCCGCGACGAAGCCGTGGTGGCGAACGCGGTCGGCGATTGTCGGCGGCATCGCCATTGCCCTGCTGGCGGTAGCCGTCCCAGTCATATACTCGCTAATCCCCGGTCCCGAAGGGCATGTGACGCCCCCGCGCCAAGAGAAACCCATGGAGGATCCCACGACGGCCCTCCGCGAGGAAATCCAACGCCTAATTTCCGCGGAGAAGTTTGCCGACGCTTCCGTCAAGCTTCGCGAGAACCGCGCGACACTTGCCGACGCAGCCAGCGAACTGACCGACGAATTGGTTGGGAAATGGTCCGAGAGCGCCGCGCAGAAGGCAAAGCTCGGCACCGAAAAATCCGACGCGCGATTGCTCGACGAAGCCGTTGCCAGCGCGATCGCGCTCGCGGAGCAGTTTTCTCAAAACGCCGCGGGCCGCCAATCCCTCATCGCCGCGGCGCAGATGCGAATCGGTCTCTATAAAAAGCAACTCGCCGTCGCCGAACTGAGCGATGCCGAAGCCAAGGTCGTGGCCGGCGGCGCGGAGCGGCTGATCGGCGGACTCGCCGCCGTGAAACCTCCCGACGCCGCGCTGTTGGCGTCGGTCCAACTCGTCAAGGCCCGCGCCGCTCGCCGCGCTTCCGATCTTGGCAAAGCGAAATCTTCGTTGCTGGCCATCCAACCGCAGCAACTCGCGGACGCGCGAGACAGGGCGGCGTGGGAGGCGCTCAACGTTTTGATGGACGAGGTCGGCTCCAACGATCTGACGAAACTCAAAAATGTCGACGCCGCCTATCGATCGAAACTCGACCCCTGGGAACGCGACCAACTGCTACAGCGGATCGCCGGAATCGAGGGCGGCAAAATCGCCCGCGTCAAGGCGGAATGGGCGAAGCAAGCTGGCGCGTTGCGCGCCGACATCGCCGTCGGTGGTGACTCGCTCGTCAAAGCGCGGGAGGCGCTAGAGAATCTCGGCACAAGCGCGCCCGAAGTGTTGGAGTATTTGAACGGCGCCAACACGCCCGACTATCGCGAATTCCGCGGTTTGCGGATGCTTTGCACGCTTCGCCTGGACGGACTGGATTTGAGCGACTACGTCAATGCGCTGGAGGAATTGAACGAACGCATACGCGTCGACAAGACGCCCCTCGATGCGCTCGAGCTTTGCGAGGCGGCGCTCGACCGCGCATTGGCGATCGAGGCGGCGCTGAGCTACGACGATCCGCGGGAGGTGGCGGAAGCGCACGGCCGCGTGGAGTCCGTCGAATCGATGGTCGCGCTGGCGGCCCAGCAGTTTTCCGAGCATTCCACGGCGATTACGGCGCTCGTTGCCGATGCGCAGCGGCGCCGCGTCGAGTCGACCCTGACGCGGTTGCGGAAGTTGCGAGACGACGCCAACGACGCGGCCGAATTCGCCGCGTTGCGAAAGTACGCCGCCGGCATTGCCGACGTCGTCGGTCCGCAGGGCAACGCGGCCGTATTGCGCGTCGCCTGCGCCCTGGAGTGCGAATTGCAGGACGGCCAGCAGCCGTCGCTCGCCGACCAGGAGAAACTGCGTAGCGGCCTGCCTCAGGCGTCCGACCAAGATCGACACTACATCGCGTTCGTGGCGGCGATTGCGCGGCCCGACACGTCCATCGCTCGCCTCGTCGAATCGGCCGACGCGATTCAAGCCGCTTACGCGGCGGATGGCTCGAATTTGACGTGGCGCGAACGTAGTCCCCGAAAAATGCTCGCGTTCGAACTCGTGAAAAAAGCGGCGGCGAAGCAAGCCCAAGGAGAGCGCGACAAGCTGGCGACGCCGTATTACACGCCCGGCGGCGAGGCCGCGAAGAAATCGGCCGCCTGGCTCGCTACGTTCTCAAAAATGTTTCCGCAGGACAAGCCGCCCTTGAACGACGAGCGGTTCCGCGAGTTTCGTTACCTCCAGGCCTTGGCGGCGTTCTACTCCTCGCCCGACGACGCCGAAACGGCCAAGAACGTGGTTGCCTGGACCGACCCGCTCGTCGCCGGCGAGAATAAATTCGATCCGCCGTTGCAGGTCGTGCTGGTCAACGCGTTGAGCCACAAAGTCGTCGGCGAGGCGACCCGCTCGGCCATTGCGTTCGCCCGTTTGTACGATGCCTGTCGCGTTGCGGCGAAGGCGTCCGCTCCCAAGCCGCACGAGATCGATAAGTACGTGCTGGCGCCGGCGATCGAACTACTCGAAAGCCAAACAGCATCGTTGCCGGATGCTCAAGGAAAACGCGCGGCGGCGCGGCTGTTTGCCGCTCGCGGCCGATACGCTCACCTTCATCCGTCGGTTCAGTCCCGGGTGCGCGCGGAACTCGACGCGGCGGGCAACGCGACCAGCGTGGCCAAGAAGGCCTTCGACTGGTTCGACGCCGCGGTGAAGCTCGATCCGACGTCCGCCGAGTATTACTACGGCCGCGGTTACTCTTGCGATCTCCGCACGGATTTGTCGTACGCCGATCGCGCGGCGAGGATGAAAGCGGACGCGGCGGACGCGTTGGCCCCCGGCCGACAGCCACAGAGTTTTCCCGCCGCGCGCGGCTTGCGCGGTCTGAGTTTGCTCTACGAGTCGCTCACCGTCGCCGATTACGACAAGCGGCGAGAACTGCTCGTCGCCGCCGACGGCGAGTACACGAGCGCGATCTCGGCGTGCGACGCATTGCGTAAAAGCGGTTCCACGGCATCGTATCCCGAAATCGACACCGACTACCCGCTGCTCCTCGTCGGTCGGGGCACCGTGTTATTGCAGTTGGCGAACTACGAATCCGACCCGGTCAATCTGGAGAAACTCTTGCAGGAATCGCTGGGGTTGGCTCTGAGCGTCACCGACGACCGATCGGATAGCGACGTGCCGACGTACACCGACGGCGTTCATCCGGAATGGGCCTACCGTTTGGCCGGCAATGCGTTGGAAGACTTTGGGTGGTTACTCGACAAGCCGGAGTACTATCAACTCGCGCTCGTGCAGTTTGGCAAAGCGGCCGGGGCCGCCGCGCAGCTCGACGATCCCGCCGGTGCGTCCCTTTCGCGGTATTATCGCGGTCGCTGCCGCTTCAAACTGGCCAAAGCCGATCTCGCCGCGGCCGCTTCGCTCGACAATGCGTCGCAAGCCGCCGTGGTGCAGGACTTGCGCGGCCGCGGCGAACGGGAACTCAAGGAAGCGATGGGCGAGATATCCGGCTATCTCGAAAACGCCGCCGAAACCGACGCTGAGATAGCCGAAGCGCGTGGCTTCTTGGCGCAAATTCGTTTGGTGTATGCCGTCAGCGGCCTCTGGAAGTCGGATGAATTCGACGCTTCGATGCTGTCCTTCGACGAGGCCGTGAAGGCCGCCAAGCGTCGCGCTTATTCGCCGCTCGACTGGCAGACGCTGGTGCTCCAGCAGGCCGATGCCGCGGTCGAATTTGTGGATGTCGCGGCGGACGGTCGCGAAAAGGCGGCGCGATACGACAAGGCTCGCCAACTGGCCGAAGACCTCGCCAAAGACGAGCAAGCCGACGGGGTCATGCGGTCGGAAGCCAACATGAAGATCGCCGCGATACTCGCCAAACAGGCCGCCGCCCCGGGCAAATTCCGCGACGAGATTCTCTCGGCGTTCGAGCACGCCATCGCGCTTGCCGCCGGCAGCCAAGAAACCGTCGCCGTGGCGCGGGCCCGACGTGGCGAGTATGTTGCCCAGAATGCGCTGCGCGTCAATCCGCTCGGCGACGCCGAATGCAACGCGCTCGCCGGCGGCGCGGAGGACTATTTCGCCGCGGTCGACAAGGCCGCTCCGCTTTCGCTCGACAGGATGCAGAGAGCGATCGACCTGTCGATCATCGTCGGTGGCATGGACACGGCGAAGATCGCCTATGCGCGAAAAGCAGAGTACGACAAGGCCCGGCCCAAGTACATCGCGAAGATCGTCGACATTGCCGCCCAGACTGCTGCCGACTATGCGCGACGCTTTACGCCGCCGCAGCAGTTCGCTTACGCCAAGCGAGCCGGCGACTTGCTCAAACGCGCCGCCGCATTGGGCAAAGGCGACGCGAAGTTGTCGGCCAAGACAAAGCCGTTCGCAGACGCCCAAAAGGCGATCGCCAACATCAAACAGGCCGACCCGAAAGTCGACGCATGGTGGGACCCCAAGTCGGCCGTCAAGCCGTTGCTGCCGCCGAAGAAATAGAAGTCCGGCGCGGCCAGCACGAATGCGCTGGCGTTGTCCGCTGCATTGTCCGCGGTCGAGAATTCACTTTAGCTCTTTCTAATACTCGCTTGACGATCAAGGAACACTTGCCACGATGGATGCAACCGCGCTCGAGTTTTTCAAACGCATCTTGGCCACGCCTAGCCCGTCCGGCTACGAAGGCCCGGTGCAGAATCTGGTTCGCGAGTACGTCGCCGGTTTCGCCGACCGCGTCACGACCGACGTACACGGCAACGTCATTGCGGTGAAAAATCCCGACGCGCCGTTGCGTGTGATGCTCGCCGGGCATTGCGACCAGATCGGCCTGCTCGTTTGCCACGTCGACGCGGAAGGCTTCGTCTATGTGCAGACGATCGGCGGTTGGGATCCGATGCAGTTGATCGGCCAGCGGCTGACGGTGTGGTCGAACAAAGGCCCGATCCAAGGCGTAATCGCCCGCAAGCCGATCCATCTGCTTACCGACGAAGAACGCAAGCAGGTGCCTAAGACAAAGGACTTGTGGCTCGACATCGGCGCGAAGAACAAAGACGAGGCGCTGGAGATGGTGCGGATCGGCGACCCGGTGACGCTGGCGCTCGGTTATACGTCGCTACCGAACGGCCGCGCATGCGCGCCGGCGATGGACAACAAGTCGGGCCTATGGGTCGTCGTCGAGGCGCTGCGGCGAGCGGCGGCCCAGGGTGTTCGCTGCGGCCTGTATGCCGTTTCGACCGTGCAAGAAGAAATCGGCTTGCGGGGAGCAAAGACCAGCGCCCATGCCATCGATCCTCACGTCGGCATCGCCGTCGACGTGACGCACGCCACGGACTGCCCGACGATCGACAAGAAGGAACAAGGCGACGTGGCGCTGGGCAACGGTCCCGTGGTGTATCGCGGCCCGAACATGAACCTCAAAGTGACCCAGCGGCTGATGGACGTAGCGGCCGCCGCCGACATCCGGGTGCAGCCGGCGGCCATCGGCCGCGCGACGCCCAACGACGCCAACATGTTGCAAATCACTCGCGGCGGCGTGGCCACCGGCCTGGTCAGCATTCCGAACCGCTACATGCACAGCGCCGTGGAGATGATTTCGCTCGACGACGTCGACCGCGCGGCCGACCTGTTGTGCGAGTTCGCGGTCGGGCTATCCGGCGACGAAGATTTTACGCCGTGAACGGGGGATGGAGGTTGGTGGCCGGGGACTGGGGCAGGCGCGGGTTGGATTTCGTTCATGCAAATCATTCGTCAACGTGCGTTCGCCCGAGCTGGCCTGGTCGGCAATCCGTCCGACGGATATTCCGGCAAGACGATATCGGTCGTCGTTCGCGATTTCTTCGCCGAGGTCGTCCTCTATCCCTGGGACGAATTGGAGATCGTCTGGAGCCAGGAAGACCAGAACCGTTTTCGGTCGATCGAACGCCTGGCCGCGGACGTGCAGGCCCACGGCTACTATGGCGGCGTGCGGTTGGTGAAAGCCACGATCAAAAAGTTCTACGACTACTGCCGCAACCGAAAGATCGCTCTCGCCGCGGACAATTTTTCGATTCGCTATCAGACCAACATTCCGCGGCAGGTCGGGCTGGCCGGGTCGAGCGCGATCATCGTCGCCACGCTCCGCGGCTTGTGCCAGTTTTACGGTGTCTCGGTCGATCGCCGCGCCATGCCGTCGTTGGCGCTGTCGGTCGAGACCGAGGAGTTGGGCATCCCCGCCGGCCTGCAAGACCGCGTCGCCCAAGTGTACGAAGGTGCGACGTATATGGACTTCTCGCCCGCCGCGGCGGAACAGGCCGACGGCTATTCCTGCGGCCGTTACGAACCGCTGGATGCGTCGCTGCTTCCGCCGCTCTACGTGGCGTACGATCTTAGTGCGGCCGAACCGACGGAAATCCCGCACAACGATCTGCGCCGGCGTTTTAACGCCGGCGAGCCGGCCGTGTTGAATGCGATGCAGACGTTTGCGTCGCTGGCCAGTCGAGCGCGCGACGCGATTCTCTGCGGCGATGGCGATGTGCTTGCCCGCTTGATGAATGAGAACTTCGACACGCGGCGGTCGATTTGCCCGCTGGCAGAGAAACACGTGCGGATGGTCGAGGCGGCCCGCAGCGTCGGCGCATCGGCCAAGTTCGCCGGTTCCGGCGGGGCGATCGTCGGAACGTATGCCAATGCTGCGATGATCGAGCAAATGCGAATCGCGTTCGCGGCGGCGAAATTGAACTGCGAGATCGTGCGGCTGAGGTTCGCGCAATAGCCGCGCGATAGATGAGGCGCATTGAATGGCCGCGCGCGCCGACCGTCTACGCTTCCCACGCCTTGATCCGCTCGACCAGCCGCAGCATGTCGTCGCGGCGCTTCTCGAACAGTCCGAACAGCGCGATGATCAGCACGCCGGCAACGATGCCGGTGACCCACCAGATCCACGTGCGATCTTGTTCGACGGCGGCGTACCAGATGACGGTGAATAGCGCGACCATCAGGAACGATGTGCCGAGATAGAGAAACGCCCGCACGCGCAGCAGGATGCCGGCGAAGATGCCGAGCAGCGACAGCCCGGCCAGCGCCACGGGCAGCCAGGGCGCTTCGCCGACGCCGCCGATGAACACGTCGGCGGTCGACGAAGCGTAGACCACGATCGCCGATAGATAGCGGATCGCGGTCATCTGCTCGTCGGAGAGTCGCGCGCGGTTCAGTTGCGCCGCCACGAGCACGCACAGCGCCGGCGGAATGAGCCACAATTGCGGATGTTCGTGCAGGCCGATTCCTTCGGTCGCGTAAAGCCAGTACCACAAGCTGCCGTTGGCGGCGACGGCGCCCAACAGGCCAAACCAGAACGATTTCCGCAGCAGCGAGAGCACGCTATAGAGCGCCGCGACCGACAACAACAACAGCGAGTAGTTGACCTCGCTCGGCCGCACCCAAAACCCGATCGTCGGCAACAGCGGCAGCAGTGCGCCGGTGTTTTCGAGCGGCTCGCTGAGCACGCGCAGTTTGCGGCGGCGACACAATTCCGAGAAACCGACGCCCAGGAACGCGATCGCCACGACGACCAGCGGCCAGAACCGCATGAACCAGCCGCCGAACAGCCACGGCATCGTGACGCGAATGTGCATGAACGCCAGCGCGAGCAGGATTTCGGCGGCGTAGACGTAAATCGTTCGGCCGCGCTGGCCGAGTTCCAAAGGATCGCGGCCCGGCAGCACCGCGGCGGCCAGCGAGGCCAGCGACAGCGTGACCAGCGCGGCGAGCACCGCCGCCACGGCCGGCCAGCGAAGCGGAACGACGTCGGCATTGGCGAAGTAGTCGACTTCGAGCGCCAACACGGCGAGCAGAACGATGCTGGCGATGATCGTGACGACACCGACGGCCGTTCGCGCAGAACGGGGCCAGCCGCTCGCTTCCGGCACGATTCGGGCGAGCAACAAAGCGTAGAGCGGAATGGTCAGGGCCATCGCCACCGCGGCGACGACGGCGCGGTGCAACTCCGGCGCTTCGATCGCCAACGGCAACCGTGCCCAACCGAGGGCGATGGCAAACAGAACGCCAAGCGCGAGCGCGGCGCACTGTAGAGCCGTGCGGGGCACCGCGCAGGCGAGCAGCGCCATCGACAACGCCAAGGCCAGGACGCCCGTCGCCGCGATGGTCCGTTGTCCGACGTCCTCCACGCTAATGTCGACCCAAAATGCGAGCGCCGTCGCCACGACGGCAACCGACCCGTTCGCGAGAATCATCCAGGCGTGGCCGTCGCCGGAAAAGGAGCCGACAGCCTCATTTTTCGCAGGCGACGCGGCCACGGGTACGCCCCATGCGGCCGCCGCGGTGCGAAACGCAGCGCGTTGGTTCCAAGCGAGGCTCGATGCCAACGCATAGGCCGATAGCAACACTGCAAGCGCAACGTTGAAGGAATCGCCGGCGAGATCGCGCGCGTCGAGGCACACCAATATCGCAACTAAGCCTACGGACCAAAGCCGAGCGACCATGAACCGCGCCGCCGGATCCCACAAGCAGGCAAACGCGGCGATCACCGTAGCGGCGAGCGCGGATGCCGTCAGCCATCCAATTGCTTCGATCGGCGACCGGTCGAGATCGTGGGAAATCCCGAAAACTGTCGTCGATAATACAATCGCAATGCACAACCACGACGCGAAGCGGTGAAAGCCGCGGGTCGGTACGGCCGCATTGAATCGGTGCGGAAGAACGCGCCGCCGTTCGACAACGAGCGACACGAGCACGACCAGGGCCAGTGCGATAACATTGACGTAGAGAACGTGGAGCGAACCTATCGGCCACGGCGCGTCGTCGAGCCACCCGCGTGCAAGCTCGTTCCACCAAATGCTGGCAGTCAAAGGCGTCAAGACGCCGGCGATCCAGACGAATTCCCGCCGCGCCGCAATCCATGCGAGATACACGGCCAACGCCGCCGTCGATGCGAGTGCGGCGAGCGTCCACCACGGCGAGGCGGGATCGGCGTGGAGTGCGCGCAGCGCGAGCGCGACAGCACTTGCGCCGAACAGACTCGACCAACCGATGAACGGCACAGTCGTCGAAGTCGCGCCCCAGCTCGTACCGGTTAATTCATCACCCGATGCGTTGCGGCCAATGGCTCGCCACACCGTCGGCAATAACCACGACAAAAACCACGATGCCACTACGACGCCGGTCAGCAGCGCGCGATATCCAAGCCACTTGCCGCGATCGTCGAAAACGGCGCACGCCAATGCGACGAACGCGACCGCTGCGGCGGCGAGTGGTCCGGCGGCGCGTCGGCCCACCGACCGACGTTCCTTCGGCGACAGCGACCATGCCGACCAGAGTCCCAGCGTGGCAATGGCGGTTGCCGCAGCGATCCAGCCGATCGGGCCGCCGGTGGCAGCGACCCACGGCCAGACTTGCGGCTCGATGGCCAGACCGACGATTGCTGGGATCATCGGGAGCGTCCAGAGGGCCGCGGCCATGAGCACCAGCGTCGTGAGCAGCAGCGGGCACGCGAGCGGCGGTGTGTCTGCGCCGAGAGCAGCGGCGCGGCGGTCGCGATGCCATCGCAGCGCGGCGATCCAGGCCAGGGCTGCGGCGGACGCCACGATCGAATTGACTTGCGCCACTTCGACCCACGCGCAGCCGTCGAGCGGTCGGCCGAGCCTGGCGACTTCGAGCAGGTAGATGACCGTGGCGATCAGGTTGAACAGCATCGCCGCGGCGAACGCGATGCGGCTCGATCGCTCGCGGATGGCATGGCCGACGAGCGTGAAAGCGAATACGGCCAGCGGCAAACCGTAGGAAACGGACCAGCCGATTTCGCGAAACCAGGCGTCCGGCTCCGGTCCGACGAGCGGGTGTTGCCGCAAGGCCGAGGCGACGAGGAAGGCGTAGGTGACGAACAGCGGCCCGATGCCGAGGAAAAGCGTTAGCGCCGATGCGTGCTGAGCAATGAGGATGGAGGATCGAGAATGGAGCGAAGGGGCGCTTTCGTTCTTGGCGTCGCTCGATCCTCCACTTTCGATGCTCGATCCTTCATCGCCGATATCAGCTGCGCCGACATCGGAAGTGCCGCCTTCGGTCGCGGCCAGTCGAATGAGCGCGACGAGCAGCACGGCCACGAAGGCGAGAATCGCGAACGCCTGGAACAACGCCAGCAGCTGCGGCGGCACGCCTGACTTGGTCACGACGGCGACGCCGACATAGGCGACCATCGCCAAATGGCAGCCGACGAACAGCGTCACGAGCAGAGCGAAGGCCGTCTTCGCGGTCGGGACAAACGCGCCGATGCTAAACGTTGCGGCGTAGCGTTCGTTTACGTCGACGCCCATTCGCCGCAACCGGTCGCGCAACGACCATCTCGTCCAAACCGGTATCGCTGCGGCGGCGACGTAACCGCTGACGAGCCACCGGAGCGCCGACGCGCCGCTCACGCTTTGCGCCCACCACGTCGCCGCCAACGGACAGGCCGCCGCAGCGGCGAGCAGCAAACCGATGCCGCGCCATCGCGCGTGGCCTTCCCACAGTCCGAGGGCGAGGACGATCAGCACGGCGGCCAGCAGCATCCATGCCCCGTTGCCGTGGGCGTGTTCGAGCGGCATCCAATCGAGCGCGAAGTGCTCGGCCGGCGGCGCGACGCGCGACGCCAATCCTGGCCGATCGAGCGGCGCAAGCTCCTGGGCGACCCGCGGTGCGGCGGCGTAGGTCGACAAACCGAGCAGCAGCACTAATATGCCGGCCTCGAACAGCCGATCGAACGATAACCAGGTCGGTTCGAGCAACTCGCGACAACGCCGGGTCCACAGTGACTCGTCGGCGGCGTGCGGTTGTTCCGCAAGTGCCGCGGCAATTCCAAAACGCCGAACCGCGAGGATGCGTAGCGCCGTCCAGATCAGGCAATACGACGCCAGCGCAACGCCTTGGGTTTGCAGAAACCAGGGATCGAGCCACGGCAGCGTCGCCGACTGATACCATTCGCGAGCGGCAAGAACATGCGTGACGCCAAAGAACAGCGACAGGGCCAGCGACATTTGAAACGCGGCGAACAACCGCGGCCGTGCGGCGACGACGGCCAGCAGAAGCCACACGCCGGAAAGCCAGGCGAGTTGGCCGGCGAGCGGCAGCCACGTGGCGTGCCAGAACGGAATCAACAGCAGCACGGCCGCGACGACGGATGTAGTTAACGCCGCATGAATCCAGGCCACGCCACGGCGGGCGAGCAGGTACAACCCCGCGGAGAGCGAAGCGTGTGCTAAAAACGCGGCCGACCACGGCGCGGCGATGTTCCAGGCCTCGGCGTAGCGAAACACGACGCCCTGCAGGAGCGCGACGAGCAACAGCCCGCTGGCGGTCCAGACGATCGACCGCCGCTCGATCCAAAAACTTGCCGTCGCCAGCGCGGCGGCAAAGAACGCATATGTCCAGGTGACGTTGCGCGGATCGCCGTCGCGCGCGAATCCGAACGCGGTCACCAGCGCGAGACTGACGGCCGCCACGACGCCGGCGGACGCGCCCCACCACAAGGCGTCCGCCGCGCGATTGCCGCGGCGGAGCAAATGTGCAATCGCGAGATACGCGGCCGCCAGCGGCGCGAGTAAATTTCCACTGCTCGCCGAAAGCATCGCCTCGGCGAGCGATGGAGCCAGCGATGCGTCGAAACCAGCGTTCCACGCGACGTTGCCGCAGAGTACGTGATACGCCACGAGCGTCGCCGTCATCAGGCAGACGCCGACGACCACGTGGGCCTGTGGGACGGCAAACCACACTCCGACGAGCAAGAACGCCGCCGCGTTGACCAGCGACGCCGCCAGCAGCGTCTGCGGATTGGGCCACGCCAACGCCAGCGCCGCGACCATTACCACCGCGCCGAGCACGCCAACGCCGATGCCGGCGGTTTGTTCGCGGACCAGGTCGCGATCGGTCACGCGCCGCCAGAACAACATTCCCATCGCCAGGGCCGGCAGACCGGCCAGCGTCGCCAGCGGCGCGATGCGTTGCAGCGTCGGCACGAGCGCCTCGGTCTTGAACAGCAGCAGCCCCAGCGGCAGCATCGTTGCAAACGTGACGATGCCCAGCAGGATGAACTGGCGATTGGCGGATTGCTCGTTCATCGACGGCCGCTTGAGGATCGGCCGAATCGAATAGCCAACTGCTGCGACGTAGCTAACGAGCGGTGCGGCGGCCAGCGCATAAAGCGTTGAAGTCGGCACGCCGGCGTGGCCGTAACGGCGGGTAAGCAGTTGCATCAACGACGGGAACATCACGCCGAGCGCGAGCAGCCATGGCCCGTCGGGCGTCAACACGCGAGCCGCGAGGTAGCTGAGCAGCGTGAACAGCGCGAGCGAGACGCCCTCGCCAGCGAGCGAAAGCAGATCGGTCGGCGGCGACTGGCTGGTAAACGCCGCGATGGCCAGGAAGTTGAGCGGCAGCAGCAGAATCGCGACGATCAACAAGCCGCGGCTGGTCGTGTGCAGCTTCCAGCGGCGATTCGTGTACAAGCCGGCGGCAAAAATCGCGGCCGACACGCCGTTGAACACACAAAACTTGAGCAGCGGCCGTTGGGCGATCTCCGACCAGAAGCTAATCACCAGCGCGATCGAGCAACAGACGATCAACATCCCGCCGACAAGTTCGCCCCAGCGGATGTTCTTCTCTTCGAGGAACGCGGAGAGCAATTTGCCGCGGACGGGACGAGCAGCGGCGGTTGCCGGAATCGCTTGCGGTTGGATTATCGAGGATGGAGGATGCGATGCAACGCCCGGTTCGCTCAACTCATCGCGCAAACCTTCTTCCTCGATCCCCGATCGTTCGAGGGTCTCAACCGGCTGCGCATCAACCAATTCGGCATCGACCAGTTGGGCATCCGCCGCCGCACTTTCCGCCGTGGTTTGTTCCACGGCTTCGTCGATCGGTCGCGAATGTTCGTCGAGTGAACCGATGAGCCGGCGAAATGTCGCCTCGCCGACGAGACTGAGCTGCCGGTAGAGATAGAGTTGCCGGCGGACGGCCAAAACGACGCTCAGCCGCCGCTCGCCAATGGGTAGCGGCTCCGGCCACTTGCACACACTGCACGTCGCTTCGCCGCTACGAAAGACTGTCGTGCAGCGAGGGCAAGCTTCGCACTCGCTCTGTTTTTCGGTCGCAGCGTCGCCGGCGTGCGACGAGCTAAACAGAAACGCGAGGAAACACCAGATGCCGTGGCCGACGACCGCGATCAGCGCGACGGCGATGCCCAGCACGACGACGATGGAGATGACTTCGCTCAAGGAGCTGCCTCCGTCGACGGTTTACCGGGGCCGCGGCCGATTGGCGTATCCGGCAACCGTCTCGCCACCACTGTATCCTCCGCATGGTTCGCGCGGCAATGCAAGGTTCGGTGGGCGCGGCGGGGCGAGGCGATTCGCGCACGTTTCGCGGCGACGCAGTGCTCATCAAGTTTAGCTCGTGCGGCTTCGGGAAACGGGCCGCAAGCCGGCCGCGCGCACGAGCGGCGACGAGATTGTGAATAAATGTACGGCGCTCTGTGAGCACCACAAACGCTGTGCCAAGGTGCTCACAGAGCACCCTACAGGTTGCGGCGGAACTTGAGCGCGTTCGATTCTTTCACGAGCGGCGACGGTGCGCCTATCGACGGCGGCGGACGATCGTGGCGCGATTGGAAACGCGCCGGCACGCCGGAGGTTATTTCGCCGGCGCCATGCCGATTTCTATGGGCGCCCGCTTGGGGAGCGAAAAACCGGTGATGAACCAACCGTCGTCGCGCGAGGTGACGAAGGTGCCGGCCGGTCCAAGATAGCGCCGGACCATGTCGTACGAGGGGAGCTTGGAGCCGTCGATCTTCTGTTTCCGCGGCTCCAAGGCGCGCGGTTCTTCGAGAAACCGATTGAGAATCCGGGCCAGCATGGTTTCGGCCACCGGCATCTTGCCGGAGCGAATCAGCTCGTAGGTCGGCCGCGTTTGTTCGTCGGTGCGGGCGAAGAAGCGGAAACTGTTCTCGCCTGCGCCGAGCTTGTCCATTTCGGCCAACACGGTCTGATGGTCGGCGGCGTCGGAGAGCGATTTCGGATCGGCGGATTTTTCGAGCACCTTGCGGAGCAATTCGACGTGCGAGGCGTGGAACAGGTGGCCGTGCGCAACGGCCCAGGCCGAATTCGGCGTGCGGAATCGATCGCCGACCGGCTTGTCGTCGTTGGCGGCGGCGATCTCGTCGTCGCCGCCGATCACGAATCCGTCGCCGCCCATGATCACGACGGACGCCGGGGCGAGGACTTCGGCCGGTGGCGGTTCGGTCATCATCCAGACTTTTACGCCGCCGATGGTCAACTGCTTGGCGGTCGAATCGGCGAGCATCAGCCGATCGAACGCTTTGGCGACGGCCTCGGCGTCTTTCGTTTCGACGGCGATGAGCGTCCGCTCGCATTGCGGCGTGACCGGGTATTCATAGTCGGTAATCACCACGGCACGGTCGCCAAGATTGGCGATTATTTCGCCCTCGATGTCGACCTGCGGACCGTCTGGGTCGATCTTGATCGACTGCAAGATATCGTCGATGAATCCTATGCTCTTGTCGGTCTTCGGATCGTTGGCCAGTTCGTTGATCAACGACTTCGACGACGCAAAGGCGTTGGCGGGGTTGACGTTGATGCTGGCGAAACTGGCGATTTCGCGGGGCACCCAGGCGGGCGGCTGGTGCGCGTTGCCGTTGGGAAACTCAAGCGCTCGCGCCGCCAGCACGAGCCGCTCGCCTGCCGCGGCGGCCGGCGCGTAGATCGCCGTGCGATGCAGCACCTCGTAGCCGCCGGCAGAGAAGTTAACGTGCCCACCGACGCCGCGGATGGCGAGGTATCCCTGGTTCTTGAGCGCTTTGAAGACGTCGCGTTTCCGCTCGGTCGTGGTGACCTCGGCGGCGCGGATCATCTCGACGAATCCGAACGGTTCAATGAACCAGCGGAGGTCGGGCGCGAGGCCCTTCGACTGTTCGGCCGCCAGCGCCATGATGTGTTGGAACGCAACTTGCTCGCCGAGGGCGTCCTTTGCACCGCCGTTCCATCGGCCCAGCATGTCGCCGAGGATTTGGGCGTCGTCGCAGGCGATCAATAGATCGTCCTTGATCAGATGGAACGCTTTTCGTGCGCGGCGATCGCCGTCTTCGCGGGGAAGGTCATAGACGGCGGCGGTTTCGCCGGCGATCGCCAGTTCGCTTTTTTTCGCCCCTTGCGAAGTGAGGCTTTCCGAGACCTTGGCCATGAGCTTGGCGGCTTGTTCTTGTTGGCCCGTAATGTCGACGACGAGGACGTTGGCCGGATGGCCTTGCTGATTGGCCGCCACGGCCAGGGAGATCTCGCCGCCGGCCAGGCCTTCCAGATCGGTCCAGGCGACGCCGAGCTTCTTGCCCGTGGCGGTCAACTTGTTCTTGAGTTGGTCGCGAAAGCTCTCGACAAAGGCTTCCATTTCGGGATCGCGCACGAGTTGCCCCAACTGGGTCCGCTGCCATGCTTCGCGGAGCGCGGTTGGATTCGGGGACGAAAGGAATCCCTTCGTCGACGCCGGCAAGATGCTTTCGCTGGGCCGGCCTCCTCCGTGGGCGTTTGCAATGAAAGTCAGCGCGGCGAACACGGCAATGGCCGGCAAAGAGCAGCAACGGAGGTACAAACGCACGAGGATTCTCCTTGCGGCGAAACGGATACGGTTCACGGCCCGAGTGACGTTGTCGAGCACCGATGTTTCAACGGCATCGGTGCATTGTCGTGGAGGGTCTGGCGACCGCGGCACGGGATTCTGACAAATCTGCCTCGAAGACTGGCGGGGGACGGCGAATGTCGCGTCCGAACCGGCATTTCTTGGCTGGACCCTACCACTCACTGAATCGAGCGACAGGTTTTCTTCTTCTATCGGCACGCCAAGGCCGTAGGCACCAAGGCGGTTGCGTCCACTACACCTCACATCACGCCGGCGTCAGACTCTAACAGGGTTCGCCGTTCGCCGGTGCGCAACTCGGTAC
>JBBDYI010000193.1:0-3383 GCA_040901705.1 Pirellulales bacterium
ACGCTAGCAGCTATCGCCAAGCCAGCTAGAAAAAACAAACCGCGACATGCACCCGGGGCGCGACCGTGGAGCGTGGCGGTGGGGCGTGGCGGTGCGCGAAGCTTGCGCAATTTACGGACCGCGCGGCGTCGGATCGTTCGCGGATAGCGTGGGATAAGACGTGAAAGTCGTCGGCAGACCGACTTCAAGATAGCGAACGCGGGATATCTCGGTAGGCAGCCGCTCGCCGGCCGTTGTCGCTCGCGGCACTACCAAATTCCGCGGTCATGCTCGCCGTCACCCTCGCGCCAACCGCCGCAGCGCTTCGATGCCCCGATCGATCGTCGCATCGCTCGCCGCGTAAGAGACGCGAAAGTGCGTATCCCGCCGGCTGAATATCCCGCCGGGAATGACGAGCAGGCTTTCCTCCTTTACCGCGCGAGCGACGAACTCGGTGCCCGTGCCGTGTGGAACCCGTGGAAACGCATAGAATGCGCCGCCGGGCGTTTGCACGTCGTACACGTCGCGGATGCCCTCGATGAACCGGTCTCGCTTGCGGCGATAGTCGGCCATGTACGGCGCCACGTCGACGTCCATCGCCGTCGCCGCGGCCCATTGCGCCGGCTGCGGCGAGCAAACGAATGTGTACTGCTGCAGCTTGACCATCGTATCGATCACGGCCGCCGGTCCGTGCGCGTAGCCGACCCGCCAGCCCGTCATGGCGTGTGACTTCGAGAAACCGTCGATGACCAGCGTCTGGTCGTTGTACGCGGCCGGCGTGGCGAACGGTCCGTCGTAGCAAAACGGCCGGTAGATTTCGTCGCTGATCAGACAAACGCTGCGCTCGGCGGCCAGCGCAGCCAACGCCCGCACTTCGCCGTCGCCGGCCACGTAGCCCGTCGGATTCGCCGGACTGTTGAGGAGGATCGCCTTGGTTCGCGGCGTGATGGCGGCCCGCACGCGGTCGACGTCGATCGCGAACGTCGGATAGGTATCGATCACCACGGCCTTGCCAGAGACCAGTTCCAGCAGCGGCGCGTACATGACGAAGTACGGATCGAACAGAATCACCTCGTCGCCGGGATTGACCAGCGCCATCATCGCCATCACCAGCGCGCCGCTCGTGCCGCTGCTGATGAACACCTGCCGATCGGCATGACCGTATTCCGCATCGACCTGCGCTTGCAGCTTGTCGCGCAGCACCGGCATCCCCTGCGACGGTGAGTAGCCGTTTTTGCCGCTCTCGATCGCGTCGATCGCCGCGCGGCGAACTTCCGCCGGCACGTCGAAGTCGGGCTGGCCGATCGACAGGTTGATCGGATCCTTGAGCGACCGGGCAAGCTCGAACACTTTGCGAATGCCGGAGCTATCGAATCGCGTGGTGCGGTCGGCAATCCAAGGGTGCATGAACGGGGGCTGGGGGTTGGAGGATGGGGGCTGGGGACTGGGGTCCGGCGACATGGTAGCGGACGTTTGGGGGAGCGTCGAGGTTCGCGCTGCCCTCCGCGTTGACGCACCCGCGGCCATACGCTATCCCTGCATCCTCGGACCGGCATCGTCCTAGCCGCACGCCGCGTTCGCTCGCTCGTTCGTAGAATCTCATTCTCGTCCGCCCCGCCCCTGCCAAGCCCCGAACCCCGCGCCCCTTCATGCCTTCCCACGACGTCGCCATCATCGGCGCGGGCATCGTCGGCCTCGCCACCGCCAAAGCGCTCGCCGAATCGACCGCCGCTCGCGTCGTCGTCCTCGAAGCCGAACGCAACATCGCAGAGCATCAGACCAGCCACAACAGCGGCGTCATCCACGCGGGCCTGTACTACAAACCCGGCTCGCTCCGCGCCAAGAACTGCGTCGCCGGCCGCGAGGCGATGTACGCCTTCTGCCAGCAGCACGACATCCCGCACGAACGCTGCGGCAAGCTCGTCGTCGCCACCACCACCGCCGAACTGCCGTCGCTCGACGAGATCGAACGCCGCGGCCGCGCCAACGGCCTGGATGCCATCACCCGCCTCGCCGCCGAACAGCTTCAAGACTACGAACCGCATGTCGCGGGCGTAGCCGGTCTCTGGGTGCCCTACACCGGCATCATCAACTACCGCCGCGTCGCCGAGAAATACGCCGAGCTGTTCCAGAACTCCGGCGGCGAACTCCGCACCACCTGGCGACTGGCCGCCATGCACCGCGACGCCAACGAGATTGTCCTCTCCACCACCGGCGGCGAAGTCCGCTGCCGCCACCTGATCGCTTGCGCCGGACTCCAGGCCGACCGCGTCGCCCGGCTGTGCGGCGTCGATCCGCTCGTCCGCATCATTCCGTTCCGTGGCGAATATTACGAGCTGGTCCCCGACCGCCAGTCGCTGGTGCGCAACCTCATCTACCCCGTCCCCGACGCCAGCCTCCCGTTCCTCGGCGTCCACTTCACCCGCATGATCGACGGCGGCGTCGAAGCCGGCCCGAACGCCGTCCTCGCCCTTTCGCGCAGCGGCTACTCCTGGGGCCAAATCTCGCCCGCCGACCTCTGGAACATCGCCACCTACGCCGGCGCATGGCGTATGTTCCGCCGCTTCTGGCGCACCGGCATTCACGAAGTCCACCGCTCGCTCAGCAAAAAGGCGTTCGTCCGCGCCCTGCAAAAACTAATCCCCAGCCTCACCGAAAACGACGTCACGCGAGCCGGCGCAGGAGTAAGAGCACAAGCGGTAGCCCCGGACGGAAAACTAGTCGACGACTTCCACATTCTGGAAGCCGACAAGATGATCCACGTTCTAAACGCCCCCAGCCCAGCGGCCACGGCGTCGCTGAGCATCGGCGGGCACATCGCGGAACTGGCGAAGAAGCGATTTGAATTGAGTACAAAATCGTAAATCAGGCACAGGCGTGCCTGACGGGCTTCAATTACGATCCGAGTTGGCACACGTCCTCGACCCTACGAAACAATTTCGACGACACTTCTTCAGGGTACACGACATGCGCATCTGTTATTTTCGCAATCACCTTTTCGCATAACTCCCATTTCTTATAGCTCATGCCGTTCCGAGACACAATGTCGCCCTCGATTGATGTCTCACTACCTACACCGAAAATCGCGTCGAGAATATCACTCGGGTAGTAATGCTCGATTCCGTTTTTGTTCCAAATGAGAATGTTTTCGGAGGGTATACCTGATCGCTTCAACATTTCCACGATGTCGGACCCATGAATTGAATCCAAAACTGGTAGAATTCTGGTCCGATATGGGCTCTTTTGAAGGTCCGTTAGAAGACTACCCGCCAAACTAATAATTTCCTTCATTCGGCTGTCGTTGCCGGCGTTTATTACACTGATTTGAACATTCGAGTAACGCGTTTCAAGGTAGCTGTCCATTCTCTGAAACCGGCGCTGCGTGATTTGGCTGAGCCGGTTAT
>JBBDYI010000194.1:0-5293 GCA_040901705.1 Pirellulales bacterium
CGCAGCACGGAAGTCCTGGAAATCGCCCTCTACCACAGCCTCGCCGCCCTGCCAGAGCCGAATTTCACCCACGAATTCTGCTGAGGAGGCAGATTCCGAAAGAAGTGAGAATGTCGCAATCGCCGCATGCGAAAGATGAGGAAAAACCATATGACCAGGAAATCGATATCCACGTCGCTACCCCCTACGGCGTAACGGGCCATCTGGCAATTCCCGCGGCTAAACCAGAGAAGCCGGCGACGCCGCCGACCACTCCGGGTTTCGGGTGGGATCCGGCGAAGTACACCGTGGAGTACGAAAGTTCCGTCGATGCAGCTGGCAAACTGTTCTTCAAAGTGCTGCACATCGTGTCTGATAAGAACGAAGTTGTGATCAACGCTCCGGCGCTGGCCCGCTTCCGCGGCCGCGGTAAGCTGCATGCCGTCGTCACGATTGACGCCGACGGTCCCGACGGAACAGTGATCCAACACCGCGTTGATGGGTCGTTTGATATCGAAGGCGTCCCATTCGATGCGAAGAAGCAGCAGTTCTACATTGTCGGCGCAAACCTGCGCAGCTTTGACGAAAACCTAATCGATGTCTTTCACAGACTACTGGAGGCAAATCCTGAATTAGCCAAATCCAAACGCGGATTCACCGTCAATGTTGGCGGCCGGCTCGATGTTGAGGGGACTACCGAGCCCATTGCCGGGAAGTTTACTGCGACGTTTTCAAAAAAAAATCGTAGTCATGGCGCGAATTGAGGCTTGTCGCCGTTACGACGACCTGTTTCCTCCTTCGGCGGCGTCGGTTCAAAACCGGCGTCGCCGATTCTTGTTGGCAGGTGCGCCGCCTAACCAATCACTGGTGAAACAAATCGCGTACCGTGGTTCAGGCCTCTTCGGCCGCAGTTGTTTGTGCGTCGATCGCGGCGCTCATTGCCGCAACCGATCGCCGCACGAATTCGCGCTGCGCCGCTCGCAGGATCGGAACCGTTAGCCGCGTTAGCCAAGTCGCCGCTCGCGAAAACGCCGTTAGTTCGTACCACACCGCGTCGTCTTGGGCATCGTGGCCGACGAGAAACCGTTCCTCGCCGGTGGCGATGTGGCCGGGCAATGTGCCGTAGGCGAAGCCGAACCGAGCGACGTCGGCATCAAGTTCGTCGACGCAATAAACAATTCGGCACGGTCCCAGCGCCCGCAGGCCGAACGACGTCAGCCGGACGATCGCGATTTCGTCCACGGCAATCCGCGGCGCGGCCGGCCAGACTTCGGCGATTTCCGGCGGCAGCATTCGCCACTCGCGGATCGCCTGGCACGCGGCGGCGAAGTCTTCATGGCCCGTGCCGATGCGAATGCGCGTTCGCGTCCAGCGGTAGCCGACGGGAGCGGCGTCGCCCTGCGTTGCGCCGACGTGCGGATATGTGACGTCCGCCCGCGCCACCGCGTCGCGGAGGCGAAAACATGCTTCGAGTGATGGCCGGCGAAGGGTTGGCAGCATGGCAATGTGCTAGGGGCGAGAATCGGCGTGCGAACGCTCGTCGTGGTGGACAGGCTTGCTACAAGCCGAACCGTTGGCCGCGAAGATGCTTAACGGGCGCTTAACGGGCCGCGTAGCAGACACGCGGTCGACGCTCGCCGAGGACCGTAAATGGCGGGACGCTCAAGAACGGATCGTCGGCAGCGACACGATGACGAGCACGCCGACGACGGCGCAACAGACCATTGCGGCGACGGCCGGCATGGAAAGACCGCCGAACAGGATCGAAGCGGTTACGACGGCGACAACCAGCGATATTGCCCTGATCTTGACGTGCGGTCGCACGCCACGATGGTGCCGCCAATCGGAAAGCAGCCCACCGACGATCCGGGACCGCAGCATCCGCTCGTGCATCGAGGGCCACGAGCGTAGCAACAGCGCGCTGGTGACGAGCAAGAACGGCGTCGTTGGCAGTCCGGGCAAGACCACGCCCAACATGCCGAGCGCAAAAGACGCGGCCGCGACGATCAGATATGCGGTCCGCCGCCACGACGATAGCGGCGGCGACGCAAATTCGTCGCGGAAAAGGCCAGTTCGCAAACGCGCGTCGGCGGGCCGATAGCGTGCGCGAACGCCACACTCTTGCTTGGAACTCATGACGTACCATTACCTCGCGCATGGACCAAGAGAAGACGCCGTTCGTTGCGACTACGGAAGTGTAGCTGACGACCAGATATTGGCGCCGGCGACCCGATCCTACCGCCCGCCTTACGACCGCTACGACAGTAACGCGCGAAGTTCCTCGACATCGCGGCGGAGCGAGCGCGATTCTTCTTGCAATTCTTCCATTTCGCTTCGTATGACACGGAGTTCCTCTCGCAGCGCGGTCGTTTCGGTGTTGCCGCCCGAGTTGGATGCCGGGGCGGGCGCGGCGGAGACCGACGATTGCGTCGACGCAGGCCGCTGCTGGATCGGCCGCGGCGCCTCGTCGTCGTAACCGGCTCCAGCGTCGGCGTTGCGAAACTCGGTTTTCAAACGCTCCATTTCGTTTTGCGTGTACAGGGCGTGGGTGACGACCTGTCCGCGCCCCTCCGGCGTGAGCGACACCATCAGCCCCTTGCCCATAAGCGACGCGAGGATCGGTCGCAGCGCGCCGACGTCGGCGATCGGCTCCATGCGGGCGGCGCGGCCGCGCAATTCGCCGATCGTCTGAGCGCCGCGGAGCAGAAGTTCGGCCATCACGGCCAACTCGACTTTGTCGACGCCCAACCACTTGTACAAGTAGTGCCGAAACTTCGGCACGCGGCCGTCGCCTTGAATCTCTCCGACCGCACCATATTCGCGGAGCCGGTCGAGTGATTGCTGAGCATCGTCCGGCTCCAGGCTCATCTCCGGATCGCGATTGCTCTTTTGATTCGCACCGGTGCAAATCGCGTTGAGCGTCATCGGATACGCCGAGGGAGTGGTTTTGGCCTTTTCGACCAACACGCCGACGACGCGTCGGTCCTTGGCGGAAAGAGGACGCCACTGCGGCGACTGCTCGGCGACGGGTTCGGCTTGACTCGTGGTGCTATCCATGCGCGGCTCGTGCTGGGGTGGGTGGGAAGTGGAACGCTGGCGGCGGCAAGTGTGCGCTCGGCGGCGATTGCACGATTCTAGGCACAGCGGCACGGACGAGCAAAGGCGTGTCGGCGATTCGTGCGATCTACCAGCCGGCGAAGGTTCTGGCCCGATGTGCGCGCATCCGCGGCAAAATGCGACAAATGCAACCGCCATCGAGCGGGGGGCGGGCTAGTCGCGGTGCGACGCCCGATTGCCGCGATTTGTCGGGCACTTTTTTGCGACCGACCATTGCCGCGGTCCTGCGGGCGACGGAGAATGGTGTTTGGCCTTGCGTCGAAAGTGCGGGGTCGGACTTGCGGCGTGGTCCTGCCCCAGCACTCAGCTTACCGGTAATTCCGAGCATTTCGGCGATGAGCACGCGAGCGACGATGTTCCTTTTCTTTGCGATCGCCTTTGTCGCCGCGCCAAGTGTGGGGGACGACAAGGCGGCCGTCGATTCGGCGGTGGGCAAAGTACCGGCGGTCGATTTCGCCACGACGATTCGGCCGATGCTCGAAGCGGCGTGCGTGCGTTGCCATAACGAAAAGAAGACGGAAGGCGAGTTGCGGCTGGATGCTCTTGAGTTCGCGCTCAAGGGGGGCGACAACGGGCCGGCGCTCGTGCCGGGCGATCCGGCCAAGAGCCGGATGCTCAAACTGATCGCCCTGCCGGCCGGAGACGATTCGGTCATGCCGCCGGCCGACGATCCGCCGCTGGCAAAGGCGCAGATCGAGCCGATCGAAGCGTGGATCAAGCAGGGTGCCGCATGGCCGGCCGACCTGAAGCTCGAGCCGCAGCCGCGGATCGACTTCGTCAAGCATATCCTGCCGATCCTGGAGCAGAACTGCGTGGCCTGTCACAAGGCGGACAACGCCGAAGGAGAGTTGGATATTTCGACGCGAAAGGCGGCGTTTTCGAGCGGGACCGACGCGCCAGTGATCGTGCCGTTCGATCCGAAAAAGAGCGCGTTGTACGCCCATACGATTCTCGGCAAGGACGATGACCAACTCATGCCGCCGGCCGACAAGGGCGGGCCGCTCGATAAGGAACTGACCGAGCAACTTCGGCTGTGGATCGCCCAAGGGGCCGTGTGGCCGGAGAATATCGCGCTGCGTCCGCAGGCCAAAGATTACAATGGACCGAAAACGCCGGACACGCTCGAACTGGTGGAAAAGATTCGCGCGGAAATCGTCGCCAAGGCCGGCGATGCGCCGAGCGGCAAGATGGAGGATTACTCGGCCAACGTGCCGCAGACCGGTGCCGCATATCACATGGTGGCGATTGCCGGCGGTGAATTCCTGATGGGCAGTCCGCCCGCGGAAGCGAATCGGAAGGAAAACGAAGGTCCGCAGGTGAAGGTGAAGGTCGACCCGTTCTGGATGGGCAAGTACGAAGTGACGTGGGACGAGTACGAGCCGTTCATGGTCACCAAAGTGGACCGGGCCAAGCACGGCGCGCGGCTCGATTTCGATCCCGCCAGGCATAGCATCGTCGACGCCGTGAGCCAGCCGACCAAGCCGTATACGGAAATGAGTTTCGGCATGGGGCAGAAGGGCTATCCGGCGATCAGCATGACGCAGCACGCCGCCAATAAGTATTGCCAGTGGCTCAGTGCGCAGACGGGGCATTTTTATCGGTTGCCGACCGAGGCGGAGTGGGAATTCGCCTGTCGCGCGGGCACCACGACCGCGTATTCATTCGGCGACGATCCGAGCAAGCTCGACGAGTATGCGTGGTACTACGACGACAGCAACGAGAAATACCAGAAGGTCGGCCTCAAGAAGCCGAACCCCTGGGGCCTGTACGACATGCACGGCAACGTAATGGAGTGGACGGCGGATCAATTTGTGCCGGACCGCTATGCGAAGTTCGCCGCGCTCGTGGACAATCCGCTGCTCAAGCCGGAAACGCTGTACCCACGAGCTGTTCGCGGCGGTGGTTGGGACGACGATCCGGAGAATCTCCGCTCGTCCGCTCGCCGCGGTTCCGAGGCGGCGTGGAAAATGCAAGATCCCCAATTGCCCAAGAGCGTCTGGTATCATACGAACGCCCCGTGGCTCGGTTTCCGGATCGTGAGGCCGGCCAAGATTCCGTCGGCGGAGGAGATGAGTTTTTATTGGAATAGTGCGGTGGGGAAGTTGTAATAGAGCCCGTTAGATTAACCACAGAGGACACGGAGGAGGAGCGCAGAGTTTCACAGAGACAAAGGAGCAGGCGGGAAGTGGTTAGTGTT
>JBBDYI010000194.1:5303-23128 GCA_040901705.1 Pirellulales bacterium
CTCTCATTCATCGCTCATCATTCATCACTCATCACTTGCCTCTCCGGCCTCCTCCTCCGTGCCCTCTGTGGTTAAGAACCCAACCTAACCTCGAAAGAAGCGAACCATGAATCAATCCAGCGACAAACAGACGAACGACAGTCAGACCAACCGCCGCCGTTTCATACAAACCGCCGGCGCGGCAACTTTGTTTGGTGCAATGGCGGCCAATCGCGTTCACGGCGAGGACAAGGACATCGGCACGGTCCAATTCGCGCTGGTCGGCTGTGGCGGGCGCGGCAGCGGCGCGGCGGTCGATGCGCTGTCGGTCTCCAACGCGCCGACGAAGATCGTCGCCATGGCCGACGTGTTCGACAACCGGTTGGAGCAGAGCTACAGCGCGCTCAAGGGCCATTTCGCCGCCACGCCGGAGAAAGTAGCCGTTCTTCGCGAGCACCAGTTCGTCGGTTTCGACGCCTATCGCAAGGCGATGGACGTGCTCAAGCCGGGCGACATCGTGATCCTGGCCACGCCGCTGGCGTTCCGCTGGGTGCATTACGAATACGCCATCGAGAAGGGCCTCAACGTATTCATGGAAAAGCCCGTCATCGCCGACGGCCCGAGCGCGAAGCGGATGTTGGCATTGGCCAAAAAAGCGGACGAGAAGAACATCAAGTCCGCCGTTGGGCTGATGGTCCGCCATTGCCGCGGTCGGCAAGAACTGCACGAGCGGATCCAGAACGGCGAAATCGGCGATATCATCGCCATGCGGGCGTATCGGATGCACGGCCCGGTGGCGACCTGCTTCAGCGAGCGTAAACCGGCCGACAAGCCCGAATTGATGTGGCAGATCGAACGCTTCCACAGCTTCATCTGGGCCAGCGGCGGTTTGTTCAACGATTTCTACATCCACCAGATCGACGAAACGTCGTGGATGAAAAACTCCTTCCCCGTCAAGGCGCAAGCGCTCGGCGGCCGGCACTTCCGCGGCAACTACGTCGATCAGAATTTCGACGCCTACGCCGTCGAATACACCTACAAGGACGGCTCGAAGCTGTTCTTCGACGGCCGCACGATGACAGGCTGCTACAACGACATGTCGAGCGTCGTTCACGGCAGCAAAGGTTCGGCGATTGTCAGCACGTCGGGCCACACGCCGGGCCGAGTGCGGACGTTCAGCGGCCAGAACCAGAACCGCCGCGAAGTGGTGTGGGCCTATCCGCAGCCCGAAAAGAACCCTTACCAACTGGAGTGGGACGATCTGGTCGACGCGGTCATCAACGACAAGCCGTACAACGAAGTACCCCGCGGCGTCGAGGCCAGCCTGAGCGCGAGCATGGGCCGCATGGCGGCGCACACCGGGCAAGAGATCACGTTCGAGCAGATGCTCAACTGCCCTCACGAGTTCGCACCGAATGTGGCCAAGATGACGCCCGACGGACCGGCGCCAGTGATGCCCGACGCGGATGGGAAATATCCGTGGCCAATGCCGGGCGTGACGACCGAGACCGAGTATCCGGTGTAGCGAGTGATTGGCGGCGCTGGCGTGGCGCTGGCGAATCGGCATCTTGCCGGCACCAATGTGTGCCGCGAGGGCCGATTCGCTTGCCGGCTCGTTAGAAAATGCCGAGTTGATCGCGGGCGTCTTCGGTCATGCGGTCGGGCGTCCAGGGCGGAACCATCACGAGTTTGACTTCCACGTCGCGGACGCCTTCCATACGGCCGACCGCCTGTTTGCTGTTGGCGATCAACTGCGGGCCAGCGGGACATGCCGGGCTGGTCATCGTCATATCGACTTTGACGAGCGATTTGCCTTCTTCGTCCGGCGGCTCGATATCGACGTTGTAGATCAAGCCCAAGTCGACGATGTTGACGAACAACTCCGGATCGACCACTTGCTTGAGCGACTCGCGAATTGCGTCTTCGGTTAGCATGGCTGGAACCGGGGCTGGGGATTGGGGGATCGGGCTACGAGTCGTTCAGCCGGACCAGAACCTGGCCTTCGACGACTTTGGCTTCGTGTGCTCGCGTTGCTTTGGTGGCCGGCATCGTCAGGGCGCGGCCGTCTTTGATGTCAAACTTTGCGCCGTGCCTCGGACAGGCGATCGTGCAATGCGCGGCGTCGAGTTCGCCTTCGCTGAGCGGCCCACCGTCGTGCGTGCAGACGTCGTCAATACAGTATACCGCATCGCCGACGCGAATCACCACGACCAACTGCTCGTCGACTTCGGCCAACAGCTTGCCGGGATCGGGAATATCGGACAACGGGGCGACGGAGACGAAGTCGGGCATGAGGTCGTTGGCTGTAGGCGTGAGGTTGTTGGCGCGAAGCTGCGGTCTTCACGACAGTTTACTCGAAAACGACGCCAAGCCATATCGGGCGTTGCCAATACGGATGCCCATGCAACATCGCAACGCCGCCGGCAAGCCCGTTTGAGGGTGAATGCGCGTTGGACTCGAATACCAAGGCGTCCGCTGGCGATAATATCGGCTGGGTTCGTTTGCCGCGGCGGATTTTTCCCAACTCCCCAACTCCAGCCCTGGCGCTGCGTGTCGATCGGCCGTAAAATGGAGTTATGCCACCGGCCAGCCGCATCCCGTTTGGCCCCGACCGTCCGCCGCGTGCTTTCCGCCGATTGCCATGTCGCGCATCATCATCTTATTGGTTGTTTTCGCCCTCGCGATGCTGACGGTCACGATGACGGTCGGCTTGTCGCTCGGTGACTTGCAATCGACGGTCCGCGACTACCGCCACGTTGCCGCCAAAATCGCCGAGGCGCAGCGTCGCTACACCGATGCGACCGACGAGTTGCCGGAGCTTCGCGCCGAGCGCAACGAACTGGCCGGCCCCATGCAAATGGCCGAATGGCACCGTCTGCTGGGCATCGCTACGGCGTTGGCCGTCATTCTGGTCAACAGTATCGTCGTGACCTACTTCATCGGCACGGGACGCTGGTGCCGCGAGGTATGCGAGACCTACCAACTCGATCCGCGATTCGTCGACGAGAGCATCGCGCTCAAACGCCGGGCGATCCCCTGGTCGGTAATCGGCACGACGGCGATCATCGTCACGGTCGCGCTCGGCGGCGGCGCTGACCCGGCCGCCACGGGCCGACTCGACCGCGATTCGGTCTGGGCCAGCGCTCACCTTTCGGCCGCGGTCGTCACCGTCGCGGTGGTCGCCATTTGCTTCTATGTGCAGTGGATCAAAGTCGGCGACAATGTGGTCGTGATTCGAAAAATCATGGGCGCCGTCGCCCGCAAGCAGGCCGAGCGGCAAACTTCGCAGCAAGAGTCGACTCAAGTCGCGGCGAACTGAGCGAAAGCGAGTTGTCTGGCACGGCGCGACCGCGATCGGGCTTTGCGCCACCCCCGTCGGTGCGTATATACTGGCCCGCACCGAATCCACCTTGTCCCGTCCGTCGTCCATCTTTGCACTGGTCGCGCCGATGATGCCTTCCGCGTTTCGTTTCGTCGTGTTGTTCGTTCTGGCTGCCGGACAACTTGCCTGCGGTGGAAATGGTTTAGCGGCCGACGCGGCAGTCAACCATGCGGCGGTCAATGCGGCCGCCGGCGAGGCGACGGCGCTGGCCGGGGCGCTCGAATCGGTGACCACTTCGGACTTGCGGCGGCACGCCGAATTCCTTGCCGCCGACACGCTCGAAGGACGCGAAGCCGGCTCGCGCGGCGGTCAAGCGGCCGGCGGATATCTGATCGATCAACTGCGGCAGATGAAACTGCACGGCGGCGCGGCCGACGGCGCGTTTCATCAGCCCGTGCCAACCGGCGGGCGGAACATCCTGGCGATTGTGCCTGGCGGCGACGAGCAACTTCGTCGGCAGGTGATCGTCGTCGGCGCCCATTACGACCACGTCGGCTACGGCAATCGCGGCAACAGTTACGGGCCGACCGGTTTGATCCACAACGGCGCAGACGACAACGCCAGCGGCACGTCCGGCTTGCTGGAAATCGCCGAGGCGCTCGCGCGGCTGCCACAGCCGCCGCGGCGAACGATTTTGCTCGCCTGGTGGGACGGCGAAGAGAACGGGCTGCTGGGCTCGAAACATTGGATGGCTAATCCGACCGTCGCCAAGGATCGACTCGCGATGATGTTCAACGCCGACATGATCGGCCGGCTGAGAAGCGACCGCGTCGAAGTGACCGGCGTCCGCACCGCACCTGGATTGCGGCGCTGGATCAGCGGCTGGAACAACGCGCCGGCGTTGTCGCTCGATTTTCAATGGGAGATCAAGAGCAACAGTGACCACCATCCGTTCTACGAAGCCGGCGTGCCGATCGTCATGTTGCACACGGGGCTGCACGAAGATTACCACCGTCCCAGCGACGACATCGAACGGCTGAGCGTCGACGGCATGCAGCGGGTGACGCGGCTGATGCTGTCGCTCGTGCTCGACGCGGCCAACGCCGACGCGCTGCCGGCGTTTCGCTCTTCCGCGCGGCAAGAAGCCAGCGAAAACGCCCGGCGTCAATTCGAGCGGTCGCTGGCCGCGCCGTCGCCGCGGCTCGGCGTGACGTGGGACGCCGCGGATACTTCCGGCGGGCTGTTGGTGAAGCGCGTCGACGACGGATCGCCGGCCGATCGCGCCGGTGTGCGCGAGGGCGACCGGCTTCTCGCGCTCAACGACGCACCGTGGCAGAGCGAGGACGAGTTTCGCACGCTCGTCTGGGCGGCGGACAATCCCGCGCGGATGCTGGTACGGCGCGGCGACAGGGAGGCGCCGGTGATCGTGCCGATCGAACTTGCCGGGTCGCCCGTACGGCTGGGCATGGCGTGGCGGATCGACGAAGCCGAGCCGCGGACCGTGTTCGTCGTGCAAGTCTACGGTGGTTCGCCGACCGATCGCGCCGGCGTCAAGCTCGGCGATCGGATCGACGCGGCCGCCGGGCGAGAGTTCACCGATAGCGACGAGCTGCTGCGCATTGTCGGCGAGCAGTCCGTTGCGTTCGAGTTGAAGATCGAACGCAACGGGGCGATACAGTCGCTCACCGTCGGTCCGCTGGCGAAGTTTCCCGCCGCGCCGCGGGCGACGGAGCCGTAATCGCGTCGCTGGGCCGCGGGAAATGCTTGCGGACGATACGGATCGCGTCAGTCCGCCTTCGTCTTAGGTGCGTCGGCCGGTTTGTCGACAGGTTTGTCGGCTAAGAACTCGGCAATCGCCACGCCCGCGGTCGACAGCGAGGCGGGCGATTGCGACAGCCGCGGCGTCAGCACGGCCAGCGTCTTGTCCGCGCGGTCGAGATATTCCTGCTTGCCGGCGTGCCTGGCGAGGTACAACAAGTTTCGCACCGCCGTGGCGTTGCCCGCGGGGATCGGGCCGTCAAACGAGTCCTTGCGTTTGGCGATCAGTTCTTCGTGGTCGGCCGAGGTGAAGAAGAATCCGCCGTCCTTCTCGTCGGCGAATAGCTCGATTTGCTTGGCGGTGAGCGCGTCGGCTTCGTTGAGCCAGTTCGCGTCGCCGGTCGCTTGATGTAGGGCGATCAGTCCGTCGACCAGCAGGACGTAGTCTTCAAGGTAGGCGTTCAGCTTCGCCTCGCCGGCCGTGTGGGTCCGCAGCAAGCGGCCGTCGCGGCGGAGATTGGTGAGCACGAATGTGGCCGCGGCTTTGGCGGCGTCGATGTAGCGCTCATTCTTCAAGATGCGGCCGGTGTCGGCAAAGCCGCGGATCATCATGCCGTTCCAGCCGGTGAGAATCTTCGTGTCCGTCAGCGGACGCTTGCGTTTGCCGCGCTCGGCAAGCAGTTTCGCCCGAATCGGCGCCAGCGACTTTTCGAGTTCCTCGACGGAAGTGCCTCGCTTTTCGGCGATCGCTTCGCGGCTGTCGGCCAGTTGGGGCACGTAATCGTGCTCTTCGAAGTTCGGCTCGCCGTCGATGCCATAAACCGCCGCGAACAGCGCGTATTCCTCCTTCGTAAGCGCGGCTTCCAACTCCTCGCGCGTCCAGATGTAGAATTTGCCTTCCACCGCGTCGGTTTCGGCGTCGAGCGCGGAATAAAAGCCGCCGGCCGGATCGGTCATCTCGCGAAGCACGAACGCCGCCAACTCGTCGACGGCGCGGCGATATTCGGCCGAGCCAGTCAACTCGAACGCCTCGGCATACACCGACGCCAGTTGGGCGTTGTCGTACAGCATCTTCTCGAAATGCGGCACGTGCCAGAAGCGATCGACGCTGTAGCGGTGAAACCCGCCGCCGACGTGATCGCGCAAACCGCGCTGGGCCATTTTGTCCAACGAAACGACGAGCATTTCCAGCGCCGCCCCCTTCGCGTCCGCGTCACTGGCTTCCTTGGCGCGATGCAGCAAGAACACCAAGCCCGCGGGGCTGGGAAACTTCGTGCGGCCGTAGGCGAAACCGCCGTTTTCCGCGTCGAAGTGCTGGGCCATCGCCGCCTGAATCTCATCGAGCATTTCGAGCTTCGGCGGCGCGGCTACGCCGCGCTCGGCTTCGAGCGTCTGCTTGACAAAGTCGGCCAACCGCTCGGCGGCGGCGTTGACGTTCTCCTTGTCTTTGCTCCACACTTCCTGGACCCGCTTGATGACCGTCAGAAAACCCGGCGCGCCGTCTTCGCGGTCGCGGGGCGGAAAGTACGTGCCGCCGAAAAACGGCTTGGCGTCGGGATTGAGGAACATCGACAGCGGCCAGCCGCCGCTCTTGTTCATGATCTGCACGGCCGTCATGTAGATTTCGTCGATGTCCGGCCGCTCCTCGCGGTCGATCTTGATGCACACGAAGTGCTCGTTCAAAAACGCGGCGATCTCCTCGTCCATGAACGACTCGCGCTCCATCACATGGCACCAGTAGCAACTCGAATAGCCGATCGACAGAAAGATCAGCTTGCCTTCCTTCTTGGCCTTGGCCAGCGCCTCGTCGCCCCAGGGATACCAGTCGACCGGATTATGGGCGTGCAACAGCAGATACGGACTCGACTCCTTGGCCAGACGATTCGCCTTCTGCTTTTCGGATTTTGCGCCGGGCTTCGCGGCATCGGGCTGCGGCGCGTCCTTTGCGGAGTCCTTCGCAGCGACGGCCGCCGCTGCATCGTCGGCTTCGCTGCCCGGCGCAACGCCACAGGAACCGCACGGCAAAAGCACCGCCATGCTCGCCGCCAGCGCAAAGCAATCCCGACGCACGGACCACGTCGACCTCATCGGTTCGACTCCTTCGGTTGTCGAGCGGCTCGGCGCGACGAAATGAGATGGGCCGCATCGCCGCGGCCCGGTGTAGACCGTTTGCCGTAGGCTAGTTTTCCATGCCGATGTCTTTGAGGAAATCGTCGAGTTCCTCGTCGTCGCCATCGATGGCGTCGATGTCGAATTCGGCGACTTCGTCGGCCGGCTTTGCCGCCGGTTTCGACTTGGCTTCTTGCTTGGCCGGCTTCTTCGCCGCCGACTCCTTCGCGGCCGGTTCCTCGTCCATGTCGATCTCGAAATCCGCGTCGTCGACCGATAGCAGATCGGCGAAATCATCGTCGTTGTCGGTTGAGATGTCGGCCTTCGCCTTCGCCGCGGGCTTCTCTTCAACGCTATCGTTGATATCGAACTCGAGGTCGAGGTCACCAAAGTCGTCGCCGCCGGATTCTACTTTGGCGGCCTCTTTCTTGGCTGCGGCCTTCGCCTTCGGGGCCGGCGTTTCATCGCTCAGGTCGATGTCGAAATCGAGATCGCCAAAATCGTCGTCGTCTGCTGCCGCGCTCGCCGCCGGCTTCTCGTCGTCGTCGGCGTCGATCTCGAAGTCGTCCAGCGAAAGATCGTCCGCCGCTACGGTTTCCCTTAGCGACGCGGTTTTGGTGATGTTCATCGGCTGCGTTTCGGACACGTCCGCTTCGTCGTCGATGTCGAAGTTGAATTCGTCATCGGCGTCCATGCCTGTCGGGCCTTCGTACACGGCCCGAAACACCACCGGCCCGATGGTGATCAATTCGTCCGGCTTTAGCACGGCTTCCTTGATCTTGGCGTTGGCGATGAACGTGCCGTTGAGCGAGCCGAGATCGCGGACCTTGAGCACGCCATCGAGTTCGAAGAATTCGCAGTGCTTGCGACTGACCAGCGGGTGCCGCAGCCGAATGTCGGCCTCGTCGCCGCGGCCAACTACGGACGGCAGCTTCTTGATCTTCACTTCGCCGGCCTTCGCTTCCCCACCGACGACCACTAATTTGGCGTCCATCGAAATTCCCCCGCATAGACATCCCAAGCACCCACGCCGCGACGGCCCCTTTAGCCGCCGCGCCAAGCCATTCATTCCGCTCCGCCGGCGCAATTTCTCACTATACCTACGCGAAATTGACGCCGCAACTGTTTGCCCGGAATTGCTTGCGTCGCGTTCCGCCGGGACTTACGCTTTACCCGTTCCGTCCGTTTGCCGCCATCGCCGATTTTCGGCTGCGGTACGTCATTTCGGAGGCTCTGGCGATGCTACTTCTTCGTGTAATTCGTCTCGCGGCCGTCGTGCTGCTCATCGTGGCGGGCGTGGTGGTTTCGACCACGGCGGCGCAGGAATACGGCGAACCGGATCGGGACTCGCCGGGCGACGCCATGATTCAGGCGTATCTGCGTCGCGAGGCGGCGAAACTCGACGCCCAATTCGCCGACGATTTTAAGTCGCGCGAGGCTTGGGAGGCGAAGCGGAAGCAGTACGTCGACGAATATTACTACATGCTCGGTCTCGACCCGCGGCCAGAGAAAACGCCGCTGCGGCCGGTGATTACCGGATCGCAGAAGTACGACAACATCGTCGTCGAGAACTTGCACTACCAGAGCCGGCCGGGACTCTACGTGACGGGCAACCTCTATCGCCCCGCCACGGTCGCCAAGGGCGAGAAGCTGCCGGCCGTGTTTTACGTATGCGGCCATTCGGGCCGCGGCCGCGACGGCAACAAGGTCGCTTATCAGTCGCACGGCATCTGGTTCGCGCGGCACGGTTACGTTTGTCTGATCGTCGATTCGTTGCAGTTGGGGGAGATCGCCGCCACGCATCACGGCACCTATCGTTACGACCGCTGGTGGTGGCACAGCCGCGGCTACACGCCGGCCGGCGTCGAGGCCTGGAACGGCGTCCGCGGCATCGACTATCTCGTTGGCCGCGACGATGTAGACCCCAAGCGGATTGCCGTCACCGGCATCAGCGGCGGCGGGGCGGCGACGTACTGGATCGCCGCGGCCGACGAGCGGGTGGCGGTCGCCGTGCCGGTCAGCGGCATGGCCGATCTCGACGCCTACGTCGGCAACCGCGTCATCAACGGCCACTGCGACTGTATGTTCCTCTACAACACGTTCCGCTGGCCCTGGACGCGGATCGCCGGCCTGATCGCGCCGCGGCCGATGCTGTTCGTCAACAGCGACAACGACGGCATCTTTCCGATGGACGCCAACGCTCGGATCAGCAACCGGCTGGAGCGGCTTTACAGCCTGTACGGAGCCGGCGACCGTTTCGACAGCGTGGTCAGCGTCGGCGGACATGCCTATCGCCAGGACATCCGCCAGGCGGCGTTCGGGTTCATCAACGCGCATCTCAAGGGTGACGCCCGCCGAGTGACGGACAGCGAAATCGACATCGTTAGCGAGGGCAACGCGCCCGGAAAGTATCCGTTCGCTCCGGAGGAATTGCGCGTGTTTCCGACGGACGGCGACCTGCCGCGCGATGAGCTGAACACGAAGATCGACGAAACATTCGTGCCGATGGCTCAAGTGGCGCCGCCCAAGCCAGGCAAGTTCGACGAGTGGAAGAAACCGCTCGTGGCGGAATTGAAGCGCGTCTCGTTCGGTCATCTGCCGGACGAGATTCCGCCGGCCAGGAAGCTCGGCGAAGCGGACGACGGTGGCGAGCGTTTGACGTCGGAGGAGGGCATCGAGTTTCGCTTGCGATACTCGCTCGCGGCGGAATGTGGTAGCGTGCTACTGGTCGTGCTCGGCGAGGGTGAGGCCGGTACGTCGCCCGATTGGGCCGAAGAACTTGCCACGGCTGGCCAAGCAATCGTCTACTGCGAACCGCGCGGCATCGGCGCGACGCGGTGGACGAAGAAGAACCCGCCGAACTACGTCGAACGAAGCCACGTGCTCTTGGGCCGCACAGTCGATTCCGGACGAGTGTGGGACGTCGCCGCCGCGGCCCGCTATCTGGCGGCGATGCCGCAGCCCCGCGACCCAGACGCCAAACTACGAGTCGACATCGCTGGACGTGGCGGCGCGGGCCTGATCGCGGCGTATGCGGCGCTGCTCACGGACGTGGTCAAAGCGGTGACGGTCGTCGAACCGCCGACGACGCATATGGACAACGCTGCACCGCGGTTGCTCAATGTCTTGCGTGTATGCGACGTGCCGGCGGCGCTGGGATTGATTGCACCGCGACCGCTGATCATCACTGGCGAAGACAAGAAGTTTGCCGATACGGCGGCGGCGTATGCAGCGGCGGGGGCCGCCGACCAGTTGTTGATTACGCCGGAAACGCATTCAGACAAGTGAGCACGCGGCACGTTGTCGTCTAACGTCCGCGAGCTACCCGCACCGCCCAAGCCTGCGCCGCCTGCTGCGGTGTGCCGCGATAGACTTGCAGCCATGCCCGATCGAGCGGCTGGCCGGCCCGCAGCGCGTCGAGCAGTTTTTCGTAATTGCGGCCGCCGGGCTTGACGTCCTTGATGAAGGCGTAGCTGGCCACGTCGGCCTCTTCGGGCGGAAGGCCGCCGGTCATGAAGGCATCCGCCCGCGGCGAACCGGAAACGATCGCCGCCACCGCGCCGTCCCAATTCTTCACGCGCAGGTCGCGGCTGTCGAGCATCTCGACCACCGCCCGGCCGGAACCTTCGGCGAACCACCGCGGGATGCCGGCCCCTTGCGACGCAATGTAAATCGAGGCCAACTGCTGGGCGAGCAGCAAATCGAGCGACGGCTCATTGACGTCGCCGAATCCGCCGCCGGGCATCAACACACAGGCGTAGGCGTCGGTGACGTTGTAACCCCAATGGCCGTACCACGCATTGGGAATCTGACGCTTCTCGACCATCCGACCGTACTCGCCGTAGTCGTACCGCTCCTTGAACACATACAGCGTCGTGCGGCCCTTGATCAGCGGCTTATCCGCGGGGGCCTTGAGCGCCTTGGCGACGCGGTCGAGCTGAGCTTCCGCCGTGTCGGCAACTTCCTTGAGCACGGCCTCGGTTGTCTTACCGTACACCAGAAAATTGCCTGTCGACACAATGGTTGGCTTGTTCTCCTCGCCGGGCGAGGCCAAACGCCAGTTCGATTCGGCCAGCGCCGCGCGGCTCTTGCTCAAGTCTTCGTGCGTGGCGTGCTTGGCGACGTAAAGCTCGGCGACTTGGGCGGTCGGAGACTTGGGACTCGGGCCATCGAACTTCGCGCCGTCGGCAATCCATTTTTCGATTCTGGCAATCAATTCGCTAGAGAGCGGCGGCAACCGCAGTGGCATCTGGGCCCCCGACTGGCCTTTGAGCTTTTTGATGAGCAGGCTTTCCGCCGGCTTGCCGGGCACGATGACGCGGCCACCCTGTCCGCCGCGGAGGAAGGTCTCGAACGTGGCCATACTGAATTGCCCGCGCGGCTGGCGTTCGCCGTGACAACCCATGCAGCTTTCGGCCACGACGGCGGCCACGTCGCGCGACCAACTCGACGTTTCTTTGCCGGTCGCTTGCACGACGTCCAGCTTGGGCATTTCCGGCACTGCCGCTGGTGCGGGTGCGGGCGCGGCTGCCGCGCCCGCGATCAGTGACTTGATCGGAGCATTCAGGTTGCCGCCGTCGAAGTTCGCGCCTTCGTCGATCCATTTGACGAGCGCGGCCAATTCCGCCGCGGTCACTTTCGCGCCGCCGCGGGGCATGTCGCCTTGCTCGATCAGCTCGACGATCCGGCTCGATTTGCCGTCCTTGGGAAAGATCACGCGGCCGTCTTTGGAGCCTTTAGCCAAGGCGGCAAACGTCGCCATGTTGAACTTGCCCTTGCTGTCGTCGACGTGGCAGCGACCGCATTTGGCCACGAGCATCGGCGCGACTTGTTTGACGAAGCTGATCTTGCCGTCGGCCGGAGCAGCGGGCGTGGCGGGTTTGGCGGCGTCGGGCTTGCCGTCATCGGGTTTTGCATCGTCGGGCTTGCCGTCGTCGGGCTTGCCGTCACCGACGTTGAACGGCGGGATATCCAAGCCTTCGAGCAGCAGCGGAGTGCGCAGCACTTCGACGCGCTTCCGCAGTGGATCGATCGCACGCAGCACGTCGCGGTCGCCGCCGGCATACAACTCGACCAGCGCCGCCTGTGCCTTGGCGACCAGCGGCGCGGATTGCTTCGCGTCGCCGGTCTTGGCCGCTTTTTCGGCGGCCAGAATGTCGCGTCCGCAAGCGGCGATCTTCGTGCGTTGTTCGGCCGTCACCGCGGCGTCCGCCCGCGGCGAGCAAGTGGCGACCAACGCCGCGAGGCAAAGAAGCATCAGGCGATCGCTGGCGGGACATCGCAGGTTCATATCGTTGCTTCCCAAGTCAAGATTTCCGTCGTAGCGGCAGGCGGTCCGCCACCTGCCGCTGCGGTCCAGTATACACGCGGCAATGTCGCGACCTCAATTCGAGCTGTGTTACCGTGTACGGTGGGTCGAACGAAGCAAGGCCCACCAACCCTCGCCGAGCACGCTTGAAATCTGGTGGGCCTCACCTTCGTTCGACCCACCCTACGAAGGGCATGGGCGACCGCTCTATCGGTTGGCAACCGCTTGAATCAAACTATTACCGTAACTTAACAGCCGGCCGCCGTTGCCCAATCGCGATACCTACCACGACGATGCTTCTATGCTTGGACGTAAATCACACCATGTACGACGCACGAAACGCCTCTCGATCGAATCGCTCGAAGCCCGGCTGGCGCTGGCCGCCCGGCCGATCATCACCGAGTTCATGGCGGACAACAATCACACGTTGCCGGACGGCTACGGCGGTTCGTCCGATTGGATCGAATTGTTCAATGCCGGCGACGAGGCCCTCGACCTGGCCGGTTGGCACCTGACGGATTCGGCCGACAACCTCAATAAGTGGACTTTTCCCAGCGTTGTACTCGCCTCGGGGGAGTATCTGGTCGTTTTTGCCTCTGGCACGGGCACGCCCGATCCGCTGGGCAATCTCCATGCGAGCTTTGCCTTGGCCGCGAACGGGGAGTACGTAGCCTTGGTCGAGCCGGACGGCGTCACGGTCGCCAGCGAATTCGGCCCCGTCGGCACAAATTACCCAAAGCAATTCGAGGACGTGTCTTACGGGCTGTCTGCGGAAGTGGCGACGACCAGCTTCGTTGGCCCGGCGGCCGCGGCTCGCGTGCTCGTCCCCACCGTCGGCGACAATGTCCTGATCGGCAACGCCTGGACCACCGCCACGTTCGTCGAAGGCGCGGCCGGCGAGTCGGCGTGGACCGGCGGCGCGAACGGCGTCGGGTTTTCGACCACGCTCGACAACGGACCGCTGATCGGTACGGACGTCGAAACCGCCATGCACGGCCAAAACGCCTCGGCCTACGTGCGGTTGCCGTTCGACGTGCCTAGCGCCGACGTGCTCGACGACGTCGACACGCTCACGCTTGGCATGGATTACGACGATGGGTTCGTGGCCTATCTCAACGGCACGGAAGTGGCCCGTCGCAACGCGCTGGCGTCGACCGCCTGGAATTCCGCGGCCACCGAAGACGCCGGTGCAACGCACGTCGACTTCGCCAACTTCTTGAGTACAACCGGACTGACGCTCAACGGTAGCGCCGATCAGTTCGGCGACCGGCTACGTCTCACTCCCAGCGTCGACAATCTGGCCGGCAGCGCGTTTTTGAGCGAAAAAGTCGTCCTGTCTGACGACCTGACGTTCAGCACGCAGTTTGCCTTCGAAATCGCCAACCCGGACGACCATCCCGGCGATGCCGATGGACCCGGCGCGGACGGATTCACGTTCGTCGTGCATAACGATCCGCGGGGGGCCAGCGCGATCGGCGCCGCCGGCGGTGCGTTGGGCGCGACGACGATCGCGCCGGCGTTGATCGTCGAGTTCGACACGTATTTCGGCGGCTCGTGGGACGTGGCGAGCAACAACCCAAACCACATCGGCATCGACACGTCGACCGCAGCGACGAGCATCGCACAGACGGGGCAACTCGCCAAATGGCTTGGCGCGGGCACGCATCACGTCTGGATCGACTACGCCGGCGCGACGGATACCGTGCGCGTCTATCTCTCGCAGACCACGACCAAGCCGGCCGCGCCGGTGCTATCAACCGTCATCGACCTCAACGCACTTTTTGGCGGTGCGAACGAACTCACCTTCGGCTTCACCGCGGGCACTGGCGGCGCGTCCGAAGAACACGACATCCTTTCCTGGCGGCTCGATGCGCCGGCCAGTACGACGGACGATCCACCGCCACCGCCGCCGGGCGCGACGAATCTCAACTATCCCACGTTCGCCAGCACCGCCGATTTTCGCTTCAACGGCAGCGCGGCTCAGTCGACCGATCGTATCCGACTCACGCCCACGCTCACCAGCCAGGCGGGCAGCGCGTTTCGCAACGCGCCGGTCGTGCTGCCGGACGATTATTCGTTCAGCACGAACTTCGCGTTCCAAATCAGCGGCTCGGGTCCGTCGACGATCAGCGACCCGGATGGCATCGGCGCGGATGGATTTACGTTTGCCATGCACCGCGACGCCCGCGGCTCGGCGGCGCTCGGTTCGCTCGGCTGCGGGCTGGGACTGACGAATTGCAACAACACGCAGAACATCCAGCCGTTCGTTGCCATCGAGTTCGACACGTGGCACACCGGCGCATTCGACCTCCCGGCGAACAACGGCACGAACGGCAATCATCTGGCCATCGACGCCAGCACATCGACGCAAAGCCTGTATCAAAGCGGCCCGCTGCCTCGGTTCAACAACGGCGCGACGCAGTACGCCTGGATCGACTACGACGGCGCGACCGACACGATGCGCATCTTTCTCAACGCCACGGCGAACGTCAAGCCGGCGACGCCGTCACTCACGGGCACGATCGATCTCGCGGCGCTGTTCGGCGGCGCGACCGAAGTTTATCTCGGTTTCACGGCCGGCACGGGCGGCGCGTATGGCAACCACGATATTCTCGCCTGGCAATTCACGGCCGACGCGCCGACGGTTCCGCCGCCGCCGACCGGACCGCAGGGATTCGCCAGCGAACAAATTGACATTTCCGCGCTGCGGCACTTGCTCACCACGGGCACGAACGTGCTGGCCGTGCATGGCATGAACGTGTCGGCCGACAATTCGGACTTCCTGATCCTGCCGACGCTCCTCGGCAGCAGCGCGGGCGATTATGCCAACGGCACGCCGCGATTCTTCCTGCAGCCAACGCCCGGCGGGCCAAACGGCGTGGGCCAGCAAGACTTGGGGCCGATCGTCGCCGACGTGTCGCATTCGCTTGAGCGGCCAGCGGACAACGAGGACCTGATCATCACAGCGGCGATTTCGCCGACGAACGGGCCCGTAGACGACGCGACGCTGCACTACCGCGTGATGTACGGCATCGAGTCCGTCGTGGCGATGGTCGACGACGGCAGCGGCGCGGACGCGCTGGCCGGCGACGGAATCTATACGGCCACGATACCGCACGCCGCGTTTGCACCGGGCGAAATGGTGCGGTATTACGTCACGTCGAGCGACACGGTCGGCAACGCATCGCGGGCGCCGCTGTTCGAGGACCGCGAGGGCGAAGATCAGTCGGCCCAATACTTCGGCACCGTTGTCGCCGATCCCGCCACCAGCAGCGGGCTACCGATTCTCGAATGGTTCCTCGCCCCCGGTACGCAGTCGGCGGCCGAGACCGACGCCGGCACACGGGCGTCGGTCTATTTCAACGGCGAGTTCTACGACAACATCTTCGTCCGCCGCCGCGGCGATGCGTCGAGTTCCGGCTATCCCAAGGCAAATCTCAAGTTCAAGTTCAACGAAGGTGAGAGCTTCCGCTATCGCGACGAAGAACGCCGGGTGAGCGAATTCAATCTCAACGCCACGTGGAGCGACAAATCGTACATTCGACGCGTGCTGGCTTGGGAGACGTATCGCGACGCGGGCAGCCCGTATTCGCTGTCGTTCCCGATGCGCGTAGAGCAGAACGGCGCGTTTTTTAGCGTGGCGATCTTTATCGAGCAGCCCGACGATGAGTACTTCAAGCGGCAGGATTTGCCTGAGGGCGGGGCGCTGTACAAGATGCGGAGCCAACTCGAAGCGGTCGGCGGCGGCACGTCGAAGGACACGCGGCAGGACGAGGATTTCAGCGACTTGCAGGCGCTCGTCAACGGCATCAGCCCGTCAAACGCCAATCGCGGGGCGTACGTGTTCGACAATGTCGACATTCCGCGGATGCTCGACTATCTCGCCGCGTCGGTGATCATGCACGAAAACGATCACATGTCGAAGAACTACTACATGTATCGCGATCGCCCGGTGTCCGAAGGCGGGACCGGCGAGTGGTTCATGCTGCCGTGGGATAAGGATCTGACGTACGGCAAGAACTGGGAACCGACGGCCGGCGGTGTGCTCAACGATCTGGTGTGGGCCGACAACGATCAAATTCCGGGCAAGTCGGCGGTCGTCAAGCCGAGCCATCCGCTGTTCGGCGATTCGGCGCATCAGAAGAACGATTTGCTCTGGAACCGGCTGTTCGACGCGATCTACAAGGATCCGACGCTCCGCGAGATGTACCTGCGGCGACTGCGGACGCTGATGGATGAGATTCTGCAACCGCCTTGCGAGTCGTCGTGTGACGAGCCGAAGCTCGAAGCCCGTATCGACGAGTTGGTCGCGCTGATGTCGCCCGACGTGGTGCTCGATCGGGCGAAATGGGGCAATCCGTATGGAGCGAATTACGATTTCGTCACGGCCACGAACATCATCAAGAACGACTACCTCGTCCGCCGCCGCAGCCATCTGTACGTAACACACAGCATCCACAACACCACCGGCGCGGGTACGACCGACGTGGCCGGCATTCCCGATGAACAGATCGGCAATCCGACGATTCTGTTTGGCAGCATCGACGTCAACCCGGCCAGCGGCAACCAGGACGAGGAATACATCGAACTGGTCAATCCCAACGCCACGGCGGTCGACATCAGCGGCTGGCGGATCGCTGGCGGCGTGGGGCACACGTTCCGCGCGGGCACGATCATTCCGGCAAATGGAAAGCTGTATGTTTCGCCCGACGCGGGTGCGTTTCGCGCTCGTGCGAGCGGACCGGCAGCGGGTCAGCGGTTGCTCGTCCAAGGCAGCTACGCGGGGCATCTGTCGAACTTCGGCGAAACATTGGAATTGATCGCGGCGGACGATTCGACGGTCGATTCGACGAGCACGCCGTCGATGCCGTCGCCCGCGCAACAGTTCTTGCGAATCACCGAGATCATGTACCATCCCGGCGCCCCGACGCTGGCGGAACTGGCCGCGGGATTCGGCGACGGCGATCTATTCGAGTTCATCGAGCTGCACAATACGAGCGCGACGACGGCGATCGATCTGACGGGCGTGCATTTTTCGCAAGGGATATCGTATGCCTTCGGCGCGTCGACGCTGCCGCCGCTTGGGTACGCCGTGCTGGTGTCGAATGAGGCGGCGTTTGCAATGCGATATGGCCCGAGTGTCGCGGTGGTGGGAGTTTTCACGGGCAATCTGTCGAACGGTGGCGAGTCGCTCAAGCTCGACGACGCCACCGGCAGCACGATTCATCAGTTTGCCTTCGACGACGACGGCGTCGGCTGGTATCCGTCGACCGACGCTCTGGGCGATTCGCTGGCGATTCGCAATCCAACCGCGCCGCTTGCGAGTTGGAACGATCCGGCGTACTGGAG
>JBBDYI010000195.1:0-22896 GCA_040901705.1 Pirellulales bacterium
TGCGGCCAATGGCCGCGCTAGGAAATCCGTGGTTCGCTTCAACCGGCTAAACAGTCAAGAAAAATCGAAGAACCTACAAAATAACCGACCCACACGAAAAAAAACGCGAGTAATGCTCACAAATTCCCTCTTCTGGGTGGGTCCATCGGCCGCCGTCGAACCGCGAACTATCGAACGCCCCCGAACATACCAAATCCGTGGCCTATCTTCCACCAAAAAACAGGCCATTCCATCCCCTGCATCGCAGATAGTCCGGCGGTCCAGTAGGGTGCTCTGCGAGCACCTTCGTTGGACGCGACCACGCAACCCGCTCGACAAGCCGACGTCAACTCCCGAGGCACATTGACCTTGGGTGCTCGCAGAGCAACCTACACGGCGTGCGACTCTGCGCTACGCTTCGCCGAGAAGTTCTTCAAGCTTCTTCAGCGACCGCGTCAGCATCACGCGAACCGCCCCGTCCGACTTGCCCAGCTTCTCGGCGATCTCTTTCGACGGCAAACCCTCGACGTACCGCATCCGCAGCGCGTCGCGGCAATCGCTGGGCAGCTTTTCGATCGCTTGATGCAATCGGAACTCGCGCTGGTCGCGCGAAAACGCCTGGCTCGGCGTGGTCATCGTCACCACCAGCATGTTGACGAGGCCGACCTGATTCGTGCCGCCCGCGTCGAGCGGCACTTCCCGGCCGGCCGAGCGTTTTTGAGCGCCGAAAAACCGCCGGTGGGCGTCGATGATCCGCCGCTCGGCCACCTGACACAGCCACGCCAGCGGTTCGCGGCCGTCGAGGTCGATCGACGGCAAGGCCTTCACGGCATCCACGCCGACCTCCTGCAAAATGTCTTCCGGTTCGATCTTCCGCCGCAATGCCGCGCCCAAATGCCGCTCGACATAGGCCATCAGCGCGTCGCGGCGGGCTTCCATATACAGCCCCAGCGCCACCGGATCGCGGCGGCGAATGCGTTCGACCAGAACTTGTTCCGTATCGGACATGTTCAGCTCGCTTGGCGCTGCTGGCGCGGAAAGACAAAGTGGCTCGCGGTTGCGCGGTTTGCCCTCGGTGGGTTCACCGGGCGCTAAATGGGCGTGGCTTAAACTTTTACAAGCCGCGCCTTCTTGGCCGATTCGGTCTGCTTGTTACACAGCACGACCGCGTCGCGGGCCAGTTCGCCCGCCAGGATGTTCGACGGTTTGCCCGTGCGAACGCACCGCGTGACTTCGCCGATTTCGGCCGCGAAGCCGTCCAGCGGATCGCCGCTGCCAAGTTCCGGCCGGTGCGTCTTGCCGTCGTTGGTGATGATGGTGAGCGGCATCGACATCTCCGGCTTGTCGGCGATCACGGAGAAATCCATGATCGCGGTCGCCTTCTCAAAGTGAATCTCGAATCCGTGTGTGAACGATCGCCCTTGCTGATTGATCGCGCCGCTGGTCGCCGTGACCGTGACCGACGGATCGTCGAACAGGAACAGGCTGTTGAAGAACTCGACCACCTCGCCGCGCATCCGGCCGGTGGTGAACACGGCGTTCGGCATCCCGAACAGCAACCGGATGAAATGCGCGTCGTGAATGTGCAAGTCCAGCAGCGGCCCGCCGATGATGTCCGGATTGTAGTAATGCTTGAGCCACTGCGGGTCCGACGTAATCCGCTTGAAGTTGCCTCCCAACAACCGGCCATATTTCTTGCTCGTGGCCAGCTTATGGACGAAGGCGTACTCCGGGAAAAACGGCAGCACGTGGCCAATCAGCAGCGTCCGGCCGCATTTTTCCGCCGTGGCGACCATCTTCTTGGCGTCGGCCGACGTCAGCGCGATCGGCTTCTCGCAAAACACGTGCTTGCCGGCCTGCAGCGCCTTGATCGCGGTCGCGGCGTGCCCGGCCGGCGGCAGGCAGATGTCGACCAGATCGACCTTCGCATCGGCGATCATGTCCTCCAGCCGCTCGTACTTGGCGATGCCCGACAGGTCCATCATCTCGCCGCGCGGGCCAAAGTTCCCCTTGATCGTCCGCCAATCGCCGGCCAGCCGGGTCTTGTCCTGCTCACACAGGGCGACGACTTTGGCCCCGCGCTGCCGCCGGTACGACAGGAAGTGGATCATGCCCATGAAACCGATGCCGGCGATGCCTACATTCATGACAGGGGTCGGGGGTCAGGGGTTGGGGGCTGGGGAGCTTGGTCGGAATCGCAGTTTTAGCGGTGGCGGCGACGCGGCACAACGGGCAATTCAGGCGTCATGACCTGGGGGATTCGACTCGACGGCGCGTCTGCGAATACAATGCCGCTCGGCACGCACGTGCCCCCAATCCCCAGCCCCCAGCCCCCGACCCCTGTTCATGGGCACTTGGACCGAAACCACGCTCGCCGGCCATCCCTGCGACCTGTTCGAGCCGAGCACGCCGAGCGAGCACGGATACGTCGTGCTATACCTGCACGGCGTCCATCTGACTCGTTTGGTCGATAAGCCAGCCTTCACCGAACTGTTCGAGCGGCACGGTCTGCGGGTGTTCGCTCCGATGGCGGCGCGAAGTTGGTGGACCGACAGAATCTGCGCGGAGTTCGACCCTGCCATGACGGCCGAGCGGCACGTCCTCGACAACGTCCTCCCGCATTTGGCCGAGCGTTGGAACGCCACGCCGCCGCGAATCGGCTTGCTCGGCACGAGCATGGGCGGGCAGGGCGTGCTGCGGTTCGCCTACAAATACCCGAACCTGTTTCCGGTCGTGGCGGCGCTCGCGCCGGCCGTTGACTATCATCAGCGGTTCGACGACGGCGACGAGACGCTCCCGCTCATGTACCCCGATCGCGAGGCCGCCCGCCAGGACACGGCGCTGCTACACGTCCATCCGCTCAACTGGCCGCGGCATCAATTCTTCTGCTGCGACCCGGCCGACTACCGCTGGTTCGACAGCGCGGACCGCCTGCGGATGAAGCTCTATTCGCTCGGCGTCCCGCACGAGTGCGACCTCGAAACCAGCGGCGGCGGTCACGGCTTCGAGTATTACAACCGCATGGCCGACCGGGCGGTTGAGTTCGTCGCGGACCGGCTGGAACGAGAAAGATTGCGTGTGGTGTGACGAGCGGGGCGCGCGATTCGGGAATCACCATTTAGCCCCCGGTGAACACACCGGGGGCCGGCGTCGGAATGGAACCCAAACTTCGGGATGCGAGGAGCACGCCGACCTTGATACGCGTAACGATTCAGCGGAAAGTGCGGGGCCTTGAGTTCGACATGCGGCGCGTACGCGCCGCGGTCAAATCGGCGCTCGCGCTGGGTGACGTCACCGCCGGCACGGTCAGCGTCGTCGTCGTCGACGACCCCACGATTCACGACCTGAATCGCCGCCACCTCGACCACGACTACCCAACCGACGTCCTGAGCTTCGCAATCGAACAGGCCGACGCCTACGTCGAGGGCGATATCGTCGCCAGCGCGGATACGGCCGCGCGAATGGCGCCGCGGTACGGTTGGACCGCGGAAGACGAGCTGCTGCTATACGTCGTCCACGGCGCACTGCATCTCGTCGGCTTCGACGACCTGGAGCCAGCGAAACTGAAAAAGATGCGCGCGGCGGAGCGGCAAGTGCTCGCCCAGTTTGGGCTACAGGCCCGCTACGAAGATCGAGCGGCGACTGAATGACTCGATCTCCAATCTCCAATCTCCAATCTCCAATCTCCAACCTCCAACCTCCAACCTCCGCTCACTTGCCGATGCAAAATCGGCCGAAAAGGCGGTCGAGAATGTCGTCGGTGTAGACGACGCCAACGATTTTTCCCAGTTCCGCCAGCGCGAGGCGAAGTTCGGCGGCGATCAGTTCGTCGCCGCCGCGGACGATGGCGAGTTGCCTCGCTTGCTCGATGGCCTCGACGGCCAGGCGGAGACTCTCCCGGCAACGGACGGCCGTGCTGACAACGACCGCGGTTTCCGCGTGCGTCGCGGCCGCGACGGCGGCGGCAATCGCGGTGCGGAGTTCGTCGAGCCCTTCGCCGGTTTGGCTGCTGGTGTGAATGTGAGAATCGGAGTTCGGGATTCGGGATTCGCATTTCCGGACGGCAAGCGCGTCGACCTTTGTGGCGACGAGCAGGCGGACTCTGCCGGACGGCGGCCCGGTCGCGACGTTGAGTGTATCTTCCGACGATAAGAGGCTCGACTGCGTCGCGTCGATGCACCAGAGTTCGACGTCGGCGTCGGCAAGCCGCGCGTGCGTTTGTGACTGCGCCGCGGCGGCGATCGTCGATTGCAAAAGACTCTCGGCCACAGAAATCGCCCCAACACCCTCACCTGCGTCCTTGTCCCCGAACCCCGAACCCCGAACCCCGAACCCCGCACCCCGCCCTTCGTCAACTCCGGCCGTGTCGACAAGTTCGCAAGCGATGCCGTCAAAATCGACGCGGGCCAAAAGCGCATCGCGAGTGGTTCCGGCGACGTCGGAAACAATCGCCGTGCCGCCGCACAGCGCATTGAACAAGCTGCTCTTGCCGGCGTTGGGCAGGCCGGCGAGAACGACGCGCGGTGCGTGGCTTCGATGCGAGCGCGTGCCAAGCTGCTTTGCGACGTTGGCCGCTTCGCCGGCGGCGGCGGCGAGTCTTGCTTCAACCTGGGCAGCCGAGACGAACTCGATATCTTCGTCGACGAAGTCGAGACCCGCTTCGAGGTCGGCCAGCAGGTCGACGAGCGCCTCGCGGATTGCGCCGAGCGGCTGACTGAGTCCGCCGGCGAGTTGAACGAGAGCCACGTCGAGGGCGCGGCGGTCGTGGGCGTCGATGACGCCGAGAACCGCCTCGGCCTGGGCAAGATCGAGCCGGCCGCTGAGGAACGCCCGCAGCGTGAACTCGCCAGGCGCAGCCAGCCGCGCTCCGGCTGCGCAAAGCGCTTGCAAGGCGGCATCGAGCAGCGGCGGCGAGCCGACCGTATGCACTTCGACGACAATTTGCCGCGTATAGCTGCGCTCGGTGGGCCATACGAACAAATCGCAGGGCAGCGTATCGCCGTCGAGTTTCAAACTGGCGGCAACGACGGTCGCAGCGCGAAGCCGTTCGAGCGCCGGCCGAACATCGCCGTCCGCGAGGCAGCGAACGACAACCTCGATCGCCGTCGGGCCGCTCAGGCGAATAGCGCCGCGCAGCGCGCCGCCAGCAGCGGTAGCGACGGCGGCGATCGTGTCTTCGAGATTGAGCGTCATACAACGTGCATGCGATGCGCAGGCGGCGAACGAAACACCGAAACGCCGATGGTCCGGTTACATGGTATATTCTCAACATGGCGCGGACGAGGTGCGTCGCCGACGGCGCGTTTCACGTAACGCGATGGAGTGAGAGGACAAAATGCACGCGAACTCGGGTGGACGATGAGCGTTATTCGCAGCGCGGCAAAGCAGATCGTTCGCATTCTGCCCGAGCCGGTGGCTCGCGGGTTGTTGCGAACCGGGATACGGACGATTCCGCGCGCCGAACGGACGTTTCTGGCCGCCGCGCATCACGTGAAGTACGCCCGACCGCTCGTCGACAAGACGTCAGCCGGTTTTGCAATGGAGCTTCATCTCGACGACCGCATCGATCGGCGGATTTACTACACCGGTCACTACGAAGTGCCGACAGAGGCCTTGTTCCGACGGCTGTTGCCGGGCGCGAAATGCTTCGTCGATATCGGGGCCAACAACGGATTCTTCTCGCTCTTGGCGGCAACCTTGATGGGCGACGACGGACGGGTTTTCGCCTTCGAGCCGTTCTCGGCGACGTACGCCCGGCTGCTGCGGAACATCGAAGTGTCCGGGACGTCGGGCGTCACTCCGATCAAGATCGCGCTGTCGAACGTTGCCCAGCGGCGGGAAATGGTCCGCACGCAAGGCACGTTGGGCCTGAGTGCGTTTGCCAGCGGCGAAAACGAGGCCGCTGCCGATGAATCGGTCGAGTGCGATACTTTCGACAATTTCTGGGCTCGCCAGCGCGGCGGGCAAATCGACCTGGTGAAGATGGATATCGAAGGTGCGGAGTTGCTGGTGCTCGAAGGCATGTCGCGCTCGCTAAGCGAGCGGATATTCGAACACCTGTTCGTCGAGGTTCATCCGAATCAGATTCGCTCGCTGGGCGGCGACCCACGAAGCGTGGCGGACATCCTGACGGCGAACGGTTATCACCTGTTCGAGCGCCGCGATGGGCGATTGGCCGACGTCGATATCGACGCCTTCTTCGCCAGCGACGTCGGTCATCGATTCATCCTCGCGACGCGGGATGAATCGTTGCGCGGATTCGCGGTGCCCAGGGGTTTCTAAACGTCGTTTGGCCGCTCGCCGTCGTAGCCAGCCAGATTCCGAATCGCTACTGGCTGCGGATGCTGTCGCCGATGCGGCGATCTCCGCCGATTTCGTCGAGGACCGTCTGTACGAAGACAGCGGCGGCCTGTCCGTCGGCGGTCGGGCCGAGATGCCGTTCGAGAAAATGGCGGCGAGCGGCGGCGTGTCGTTCGGCGAGACGAGGATCGATGGCGGCATCAATGGCCGCGCGGAGTTCCTCGGCGTTGGCGGCTCCGAGCGAACCGCCTTCGGCAACGTAGGGATATCGATCGCTTTCGCTGGAAAAGTTGACACAGATCGTGCGGCGGCCGAGGAGAATCGCCTCCAGCGTCGCCGTCGACGAGCCGCTTACCAGCACGTCGCAGGCGGCGAGCAGTTCGTTGAAACGGTCGGCGAAGAAGCGGACGTTTCGTGCTCCGGCCTCCGCGGCGAGTCGCCGATAGTCGTCCATCGACGCGTCGTGCGGGTGCGTCTTCACGCACACGATGCAGTCTTGCCGCGCGGCGGTCGCATCCAGCAGCGCGCGGGCCGCCGTCTTGAACCACGGGTAGGTTTGCGTGGCCAGCAGAAAAACGTGCTTGTCGGAAGGAAGTTCGAGCACCTGGCGCGCGGTGATGGCGTCGGTCGATGCTTGGGCCAGGTGATCGAAGCGCGGGCTACCGGTAACGACGACGCGGTCCGCTGGAAACGCGCCAATTTGCGTCAGCGTTTCCTTGGCGAACTCTCCGTACACCGCAAAGCGGTCCGGCGTCGGCGCGGCATCAATTTGGGCACGCGGCACGGTATAAACCAGATGCATCGGGAAGATGGTGCCGTGCTGCGCGCCAATAGTCGAAATGCCGAGGCGCCGCGCAGCGGCGATCGCAGGCATGGCGAATTCGTACAACTCGCCCATCAACAGCAGCGCCCGAACGTTGCCGACCGCGCGGAGCGAAGCCTCGAACGCGGCGACGCTTTGCGCCCATTTGTGCGTGCGGGCAATCGTCTTGCGGAACAGCGGCGCGTAAAGCGGAGCCACGTCGCAACCGGCAAAGCGAAACGAGCCGCGAAAGGCGGCATCGCGCTCGATCCGGAGAAAGTTGCAAAGGGTGTGGATAAACGGCCACCCGGCGCGGAGCCAAGCCCACCAGCCGACGGTTTGGTTAGGCAGCGGGGCCAGGCCGTCGAGGCGGCGAAGTTCCGGCCAGGCTCGATGGCAGTGCAAACGATCGGGGCCGAGGCCATTCAGGCGATCGCGCGTGGTGTGCAGCAAATAGCGGAAGCGAATGCCAGGATCGCGGCGCTCGAATTCCGCCGCGACTTCCGACCAGAAGGCGATGGAGGCCGCATCGCCGCCGTTTCGAATATCGCGTCGGAATTCGCGCGGAAAGAGCGCGGTGGCGACGACGGCCGGCCGCTCGCGGTTTTCGCGGGATTCGCTTTTGCAGCGCACCCGGCGGCGGCAGACAATCGCGCGAAGGACATCGATCCAGGGTGAAACGACATAGTTGGCGACGGCGGCGGCGAAGTACGCGAGTTGTCCTCGCCACGTGCTCGGCTGCGGCGCGGCATACCCGGGCGGAACGTCGAACGCGATGCCATCTTCGCGGCATCGGTCAGAGACGATCCGCGCGACATCGGCCGCGGCGGACAACAAGACCACGTTCGTGCAGCGGCTGCGTTCGATGGCAGTGGCGATGGCGCTAATGTCGCGGAGCTTGGGGAAAACGCCGCGGTCCGGATGCCGCGCCAGTCCGGGGCCGGTCCACCACAATGAATATCCGTCGCCGCGGCGAAAGGCGTCGTCGAACGATCTGCCGCCGGTCGCCCGAAACGACTGCCGCGGCCACGCTTCGAGGAATTCGAGAAAGTCGCGACGAAGGCGTTCGAGGTCTTCAAGATCGCCACGCATCCACCGCTCGCAGCCGTCGCCGAGCGGCCAAGTCTCGGCATCGTCGCCAAGGTAGACGGCAACGATGCCGCGGCCGCCGTAACGTTCGGCGATCCACGCCACCGCGTCGGCAGTCGGCGCCGTCGTCGCAACCACCAGGACAGGAGAATCGTTCGCGGGCATTGCGGGCAGGCGTTGTGAGGGCGCGGCGCGTGGCCGACGAAAATATTGCCGACAGACGTGTTACCGGCGAGGCGGTCGTGGGCTATTCAGTGCTTATCCCATAACTGCATAACTGTAGGAGGCGAATCCTTTCGCCGAAAGCACTGTCGAGCGATTCATTCGGCGAAAGGATTCGCCTCCTACGGAATTCGGTTTCGGGATAGGCTCTTGCTATTCTAGCTTTTCGTGCGGAGTCGGTCGCGATCGAATTCGCACCGCCATCCGCACCGCCATCCGTACCGACGCCGGGCCGGCTCATGTGCCGGTGACGCGCGAGCGTGGTGCATCGGAAGGCCTGTCGCATGGATATGCGGCATTTTGTAATTGACGCGAGGAGATATTGGCGGTTGGACGTTGAAATCGGCCCATCGGCTGTGGTATGACCTTCGTTGTGCGGGAACTTCGCTGTCGTCCGCTGTACGAACTCCAGCGTCTGCATTTCGTTCCTAGATTTCCGCGTTTCCCCCGTCGACCTTCGCTCGCCATGCCCGTCGAATTCCTTACTTCGCTCGACGATCCGCGGCTTGCGCCGTATCGCGACCTGCGGCAGACGAACCTGACCCGCTGGTCGGGTTTGTTCATCGCCCACGGCCGCCGCGTCGTGGAGCGGCTGCTGGCAAGCGAATACGGCGTCGAGTCGGTGCTGCTGAGCGATCGCCGACAAGAGGCGCTATTTGCCGCCTGGCCTGCCCACTGGGTCGCACAGTGGATCGCCAACGTCCCGGTGCTCGTCGTTGGGCAGGATTTGGCCGAGCAGTTGGTCGGCTACAACTTCCACGCCGGCGTGCTGGCCTGTGGCCGGCGGTTCGAGCCGTTCACGGTGGCCGAGACGCTCGCTGTCTGCCGGCATAGCTACACGGTGGTGGCCTGCCCACGGATCACGAATCCGGACAACCTGGCATCGATCTTGCGGATTTGCGCGGCGTTGGGCATCGACGGCGTGCTGCTTGGTCCCGGTTCGTGCGATCCGTTTTCGCGGCGCGTGCTGCGCCTTTCGATGGGCGCGGCGTTTGGTTTGCCGATCGCCGAGAGCACGACGCTACTCGACGAGGTGACCGCGGCCCGCGACGCCGCAGGCTGGCAACTGATCGCGGCGGCCATCGACGACACAGCGGAACCGCTATGCGACGCCGCCCGACCGCAGCGGATCATATTAGTGCTAGGCAACGAAGCGGCCGGCCTCGACGAAGCTTGGCTCGCCGCCTGCGACCGCCGCGTGATGATCCCCATGACAACGGCCGTCGATTCGCTCAACGTCGCGGTCGCGGCCGGCGTGATGCTGCACCATTTCGTGTGGATGGCGCAAGTGGTGCCATCGCAGTTCGGTGCGGGACCGAAAGCAGCCGACTCGTAGGTTCGCCGCGGGGATCGACGATGGTAGAATGAAGTATCGCAGCCGCTGGGCGTGCATTCCAACGACCAGATTTCCGGACAATTCTATGCCAAAGCTCGACTACCGCAACATCGAACGCGACGCCACGCGCTGCGGCGGGCAGGCCGTCGTCGGCGGCACACGAATTCGCGTCGGCATCGTGCTGGGCTGTTACCGCCAGGGCATGAGCGTCGAGGAAATCGTGCAACAATACCCCATGCTAAAGCCGGCCGACGTTCACGACGCGCTCGCGTATGCTCACGATCATCTCGACGAGATCGAGGCGGAAATGGCGGCGGATGATGAAAGAGTCGTCAAGCTCGGTTAGGCTGCACAACAGCAAGGCACACGACGCGACAAGAGCGTGGGACAGCCCGCCATGTCGTCCGCCGACGGGCCTTAGCCTAAACCCCGTCGGAGAATGAATCTTACGGCACCACAAAGGCAGTCGAAAAAGGAACGATAGGTGGGAACAAGCCACGCTAGCCTGCTTGATTATTGGGTTCCCTCGTCAATGCTTCGGGCTCCGGGTTGAATATTGGCGGCCACGCGCCGGTCCATGCGACGATGATTGAAAATGGCTTTGGCAGCAGTTCGTCGGCAGTAACGATGCCAGAGAGACGGAGTCGCATCTCCCCGGCCAGAAGGTGATTGAACGGAATGGGGTTGAGTTGCTCGCCAGTGCTTTTCCGCACACCAAGTTCAAATCGATCGGTGTTCTCCGTAGAGGATCGCCGAATGACGTTGAAGCAAGGCTTCGCGCCATTAGGAATGTCGAATGAATCACGCCCTGCGTCGAATTCCCAAATGCACTGCAAAGTGCGCTCTAATAATACCCTTCGAGGAGTGTTGTTTGCGTCAAGGCTTTCGACTTTCAATAGAAAACCACGGCACGAACGCGCAATCCGCCGCTTGACGTTCGTCACTTCGACATTTGCGTAGAAGTGCAGCGTTCCATTCATGTTCGTTTCAGTTTCTTCATGGTATTCTCGGATTTGCAGCTTTGGTCCCAGGGTCTGAACTTTGAACCATTGCAAAAGAAATGGAGTGACCACGCCAAAAAGCCACGCGAACCCGGCGACGCCCCACTGGAGAACAAACTGCCAAACGGTTTTTTCGCATTCTTGCGGCATCGACTAGAATCCGGGTCTATGCGGGTGAGCGGAGACCGCCACTGGTTTGTCCAGCACCGCGAAGTGCCGGTGGGCGATTCATTCTCGATTTTTGGCGATGCTCCGTCAACGTTAGTGTGGCGACGGCACCGCTGCACTGCTGGATGAACCAACAATGACCCTGACGCCGCGGCGGGCTCTATTTGCTCTCGATGGTCGAGTTCTGCATGAAGTAAATGACGCCGTCTTCCGCCCCCACGATCAAATCGCGTCTTCCATCTCCGTCCCAATCAACCGTCGCCGGGCTGGTGGTGTGGGATGAGAGCTGGCGGGGCGACAGCGGGCCGGTGTTCTTGAGCACGGTTTTGCCGTCGGGCGCGCCGAGGTTGCGGTAGAAGTCGGCGTTGATGCCGTTGGTGAGCACGTCGAGCCGGCCGTCGTTGTCCCAGTCGACGACGTGCAGCTTGCGGCGGCCGCTGCGGCCGGCTCGGCCGTCGTTGAGTTGCAGCGGTTCGCCCGACTCGTCGACGAATATCCGCTCGCCGGGCAGTAAGGTCAATCGCGATTTGCCGCCCTCGCTTGCGGCCCGCTGCCGACGGAACAGCGCCAGATAGCCTTCGTGATCGAGCATCACCAGGTCGGGCAGCTTGTCGCCATTGAAATCGACGACCGCCGGCGTCGTCCGCCATTGCGTGACGAGTTCCTTGCCCTGCGGACTCCACCAGTTCCACGCCGGCCTGGGCGGATCGCCGGGCCACTGGACTTCGATCGGCTGCGACGCGCGGAGCCGGGCCGCCTTGCGGGTGCCGACGTTTTCGTACCACACCACCTTGCCCCAGATCGAATTGACGACCAGATCCGGCAGCCCGTCGACGTTCCAATCGGCCACGCTGAGCGTCGTGTAACCCCATTTCGCCTCGCACGGTCCTTGCACCGAGCCATTTTCGCCGGCCTGAATACGGATTGTCTCGCCGTCGGCCGAAAGCCGCCGCGGCGCGGCCCATCGCGGCAGTTTATCGTCCTCGCCCGGTCCCAGGTTCTCGAAAAACTCGATGTAGCCCGCCGTGTTGCCGCTGACGATGTCCTCGTCGCCGTCGCCGTCCCAATCGAAACCGACGGGCGTGGCCAGCGCGCCGCATTTGAGCCGGTCCGCCTGCTGCCGGAAATAAACCGGCGGCAGAAAGCCCGGCACGCGGCCGGCGATGCGGCCCGTGTTTTCGACCAGGGCCACGCGGCCGTCTTCGTCGCCGACGATCAGGTCAACGTCGCCGTCGGCGTCCCAATCGATCGGCGTGGGCACGATCATCTGCAAGTCCATCGCAATCGGCTTGCCGTCGTGGACGAGCCGCTCGCCGGCCGCATACTTCGGCTGGCGGCGCGTGCCGACATTCTCGAAGTACGAGAACTGGTCGAGGAACTCGCCGCAAATGATGTCGAGGTCGCCGTCGCCGTCGAAATCGGCAACGCACGGCGAAGGACAGCCGTAGACTTCCAGCGGCTTGCCGTCGTTACTCGCCCCTTCACCGAGCGGAATGCGGCGGAGCGCTTCGTACCGCGGCGCATCGTTCGTGCCGACATTGCGGGCGAGATAAAGTTGCCCGCGCAACGGTCCGAGTTTCCAGCGGCCGCGGTCGTCGAACGCGCCTTCCCAACCGACGGCGAACGACCCGTAGTCGGTCCAATCGCCGACGCCGATCAACACGTCGAGCCTGCCGTCGCCGTCGAAGTCGACGTAGTGCCACTGGTTGGCGCGGATATTTCGCCCGGCAAACTCGGCGTCGGGCACGTCGAGCTTCCGCCGCGCGTCGAGCCGCTTCGTCGTAATCGACTCGAACTCCGCCCCTGGCACGAGCACGCGCGGCCGCCCGTCGACGTGCGTCACACGAATGTTGTTATACCCCTTGCCGATCCGCACGCCCGGCTTGAACACCGGCATCTTCGCCCCGCCAGGGCTTTCGAAGAAGTACGTGCCGTTCGACGGTTTGTCCGGGCAGGACACAACGAGATCCAAATCGCCGTCGCCGTCGAAGTCCATCGGCAGCGGCCAGGCCCACAGCCCCACGCCGAGATCGACGACGAGGCCGGGGTTGTTGTACGACAACGGCACGAGAGCATCGGCCGCACGGGCCCAATTGCTCGTCGAAAGCATCGCGACCAAGGCAAAACCAATCGACCATCGAGGCGATTGAAGACCTAAGCTACTGTGTTTCATCGTCGCACCTCGTCCGAAGCATTCGCGATTCGCACCCAGTTATTAACCGCAAAGTCGCAAAGGCGCAAAGCAAATAGAGCAGAGAGAGGAATTCGGAGCCGCTAGATAAGCACAAAAGTCGCACGCAAACAGCGGTCGATTCTCGCCCATGCTCAATACTTCGGCTTTCATTCTGCGTATTGTATTCTCCGCGCCTTTGCGCCTTTGCGGTTCACGCTGCCGTTTCTGTCTCATCGCCGCCGTCGATATCGCCGCCGTCGCCCAGCCGCCCGTAGCGCCGCAGGTCGGGCCACGCGTACGCCGCGATGGCGACGACGAGCAGCGTGCCGACGCCGCCGGTGACGACGGCAATGACCGGACCAAAAAACGTGGCGACAACGCCCGACTCGACTTCACCCAACTCGTTCGACATCGAGATGAACATGCCATTGATGGCCGACACGCGGCCCCGCATGGCATCTGGAGTGAGCACCTGCACCAGCGTGTGGCGGACGATGACGCTGACGTTGTCCATCACGCCGATGGTGAACATCATGGCCAGCGAAAACGCGAACGACGTCGAGAATCCAAAACCGATCGTGGCCAGCCCGAAGCCGAATACCGAAATCAGCATCGCGCGGCCGGCTCGTTCCATCGGAGGGCGATGAGCGATGATCATGGCGGTGATCAGCGCGCCGACGGCCGGCGCGGCGCGAAGCCAACCCAAGCCGCTTGGCCCGACTTCGAGAATATCCTTGGCGAAGATCGGCAGCATGGCCGTCGCACCGCCGAGCAATACGGCGAACATGTCGAGCAGGATCGCGCCGAGCACGATCGGCTTGCGCCGCAAGAAGCCGACGCCCGCGGCCAGCGACCGCCACGTGAACGGCTCGATCTGCCGCGGCGATGTGGACCGTGGGATCGACATCAACAAAACGACGAACACGAACGTCGCGCCGGCATTGATCGCATATACGATCGCCGCGCCGCCAACCGCCGCGATCGTTGCCCCGGCCGCCGCCGGTCCAAGCACGGTTGCCAACTGAAATCCGCTTGTCGTCCACGTCACGGCATTGGGAAACATCACCCTCGGCACCAGCGTCGGCATGTACGACGCCTTGGCGGGCTGCTGAAACGCGCGCGCGACGCCGTTGAGGAGTAACAACCCGTACATCGCCTGGACGCTATGCCAGTAGTGCGAGTTGATCGCCAGGGCAACGGACACAGTCGCCACCGTGGCGACCGCCATGCAGATCACCAGCCGGCGGCTGAATCGGTCGGCGACGTGCCCCGTCACGAGCGACAGAGCCATCACGGGCACGACCTGCGCCAGCCCAACCATCGCCAGCGACATCGCCGACCCGGTCAGTTCGTACACTTCCCAGCCGACGGCCGTCGTTTGCATCTGCATGCCGATCAGCGACAGCACGTTGCCAGATACGTAGCGGCGAAACGCCGGAATTCGCAGCGCACCGTAGGCGTCGTGCTTGATCGAAGCCGCGGTCGGCTGGGGGAGGGATGGTCCAGACGGCGGTGCGTAGGGCGGGAAAACGGAGGAATCGAGAGGCGCTTCCGGCGACTCGTAGGGGTTTTCGGCGGGCGAATCCATGTGGCGATGGTAGTCTGCCGCGGGGGCAGTTGCCAAGCGGTCGTGCGTGTCGTCCGCGTGGAGACATTGGCCCGCGCGGCTAGCCGCTACTGGCGGACGACGTTATTCTCGGTCGCATGAGCACCGACGACGCCGACGACCCATCGCCGCGCTCCGACGCCGACACGACCATCGCCGCGCTCCGCGAGCTGGTCGAACAGTTCGTCGCCCAGCGCGACTGGCACCGGTTTCATTCGCCGAAGAACTTGTCGATGGCCCTGGCCATCGAAGCGGCCGAACTGATGGAGCATTTCCAGTGGATCGACGTCGATCAGTCGCGCGACACGCCGAATGACCCGGCAAAGCTTGCCGAAGTCGGCGAAGAATTGGCCGACGTGCTCTGCTACGCCATGGCGCTGGCGAACGAACTGGGGCTGGACATCGCGACGACGATGCGGGCAAAGATGCTCAAGAACGTCCAAAAGTATCCGGCGAACGAGTTTCGCGGACGGTATGGCCGGGAAGATCGCGGTGAACGCGGGAATTCGAGCGGCAATACGGCGTAGCGAGTTTCCTCGACGCGGTCGCGAGCCGACAGCAGGGTATTGATCGCCTTCGCCGCCTCGCCTTACGTCTTTGCCCCGTCGGCCGGCTTGGCCGCGTCGCCGTCCGCCGGTTTCTCATCCGGCTTTTCGGCCGACGCTTCCTTGAACGCCTTTTGGATGTCCTTCATCCGGTCGGTCGCCCGCTTGGCGAGCTCGAGGTCGCGCGAAGTGCGGGCCGATCCGCCGGCGACACGGATGAACTTGTCGGCCATGTCGAGCCGCTTGGCCTCTTCGGCCTGATCGGTCAGTTGCAGGCATTCGAGCGCAATATCGCGCGATGCCTGCGCGGAAGCCTTCACGGCCGCCTTCGACAGCGCGTCGAACTTGGTCGCCAGCACGTCGATTTCGAACCATTTCTCCGTTTCGTCGACGATTTGCACCGTAAGCTGCGCCAGATGCGCATTGGCGGCCAGATCGCGGGCTTCGTTGAATAGCACCAAGCGGGTGGCCTCGTTATCCGTCGGCAGCGCGGCTACTTCCATCAGCTTCTTGGCCAGATCGTACTTCTGCTGCGGCGATCGCGCCGCCGTGATCTCCTTGCCGAACTTGGCCCTCACCTGCCCTTCCGCCTCGGTCATCGCCGACGGGTCGGGCAGATGGCGCTGTTGCGCAACCGCCCTGGCGACCGGCGGGTTCTTGGCGTCGTACTTGTCGTCGAGCACGGCGAGCATGTCGGCCACGTCGCCGCCGGCGAGCTGTGCTTCCTGGAAAATCCGCTTTGCCGTGTCGATGCTGCGATATTTGTCGACGGCGTGGAAAGCGCCCTTGGACATCTTGTTCAAGGGATCCTTCATCTCGCGCACGCGCTCGAAGAGCACTTCGGCCAAACCGGACGGCAGATCGTCGAGCGTGTAATGAAAGTTCCTTCCGCTGGCGCGAATCGTCAGATCGTCGACGGAGTGTTCGACGACGGCCACGCGCAGTTCGCCGACGACCAACTCATCGACTCCGTCGAGGCCCTTGATCCCGTCGCTGACGCCTTTCCAGAACTGATCGACGAAGTGCGTGAGCGTCTCCAACCGCTTGACCATCGCCTTGTGGTCCGGCGCGTTAGCCAAACTTGAAGCGACCGTAAGCTGAATCTTCGCGTCGGGAACGTTCCGCGCGACGAGCGCCGCTTTCGCGTCCGACATCGCCTTGATCATCTCGGCGACCGCCGCCTCGGGCGAAGCGGGCGTTTTCTGCCCCGGATCGACGATCGGCATCGGCGGGCGAGGCTTCGGCTGGGCGTCGGGCGTCGCGTCGCCCTTGTCCGGCTTGTCGTCCTTCATTTCACCTTCGGTCGGCTCTTTCGGCATTGCGTCGGTCTTCGCCGAGCCGTCGTCTGGCCCGGGCGCAGCCGGCGGCGAGTCGCCCGGATTATCTGCGTCATTCGTCACCTTGTCCGGCGGACCAACCTTTGGTTTGGGCTGGCCATTCGACGTGCCAACCGCGTCCGTCGAGGCACTGGCAGGACTCGCCGGCGAATTTACGCCGTCGCCCTTGGAGTTGTCATTCGTCCCCTTTGCCAACGCGGCGGGGTTTCCATTGCCGTTACCGTTCCCATCGGAGTTAGCCGTGTTGGCTTGATTGCCGTTCATGAATTGCAGCACGAGCGCCAGCAAGCCCAAGCCGATGAGCGTTCCGCCGACGCCGGCGATGAACGTGGTTTGCGAACCTCGCCGCCGCCCGGCCAAGGTGGCGCCGGTGCTCGATGCTCCGCCCGACACCAAAGGAGCCGGATCGGGAACGTCGGTCGCTGCCGATCCAAACGACGAAGCCGCCGGGGTTGCAAACGATGGCGCGGCCGCTGAGGCCGGCGTCATCGGATTACCGCTGGGCACATTCCTCCCCATGGGCAATGCCATCGGGGCCGCGACGGACGGCATGCCGCCCATCGTTCCTTGCGGCCCGTACATCGGCGCATTCGCCCCGCCCCAACCGCCGACGAGCGCACCGGGGGCGTTCGGAGGTCCGGCCTGACCGCCCCAGGGCATCTGCGGCGCCACGCCAAATGGCTGCTGCTGTGGCGCGGCGTAGCCGGTGGGCGCTTGGCCATACGGAACTTGTTGGCCTGGTTGTCCGGGTTGAGCATTCCCATATTGGCCCTGAGCGAACTGTCCCTGCGGTCCTTGCGGGTTCGCCATCGGCTGGCCTTGGCCGTAACCAAATTGCCCTTGGCCGTAGGGCGTTTGCGGGGAACCATAGGGCGCTTGCCCCTGGCCGTAAGGCTGTGCTTGCCCCTGGCCGAATGGCTGCTGCTGTCCCTGGCCATAAGGCTGTTGCAGCCCTTGACCATAAGACTGCTGCCCTTGACCGTAGGCTGGCTGCCCTTGAGCGAACGCCGGACCGCCCATGCCCGGCGGACTTGGGAATGCACTTGCCGGCGGTCCACCGGCTCCTTGACCGTAGCTGGCGGGGATCACCGGCCCGAAACCGGTTCCGTAGGGAATGTTGCCGTAAGCACTGCCCGGCGGGGAATTCTGAGCGGGGTTTTGCGCCGCCGCTCCGGACGCGCCATGCGAAGGCTGGAAAGGCTGACTCGCGGACGCCGCCACGTCGCGACCGGCGTTCCCCGCAGCCGCGTTTCCCGGATTGGCATTGCCCTGCTGCGACTTTTCCGCTGCCTCCCGCAACAACTCTTCGGCCGTCGGCGGAAGCAGATTGCGCACCGGCGACACTTGGACGTCGGAATCTTGCTTGGTCGGATTTGCCGGTACGATGGCCGCCGACAGTCCGCCGCCGAGATCCTGCTGACGCCGCAATTGCTCGTCGTATTGCCGTTTGCGGGACAGGTCAGTCAACAGGCGGCGGATTTCCGTCAACTCGTCGAGCACCCGCTGCCACTGCTCGATATGCGATCCTGGCCGGATCTTGCGAACCAGATTCAGCCGTTGGTCGGCGGCGTGGAGGATCCGCTCCTCGTCCGACTCGAACGGCGGCAAACCCAGCAGTTCATAATGGTTTGGGCGGTCGCTGGCCGCTTCGACACCAAGCCACTCGCGATAGGGGTTAAAATCAACCACGATGCTTCGCTCGCAATCAAAAGAAGGCACCCACCAAGAACGCCGGCTCCATCTGAATCGGCCGCCACAGAGGTGATTATTCCCTTACCCCTCTATGCTAAACGAGATGCGCCGCTTGTCGCAAGCTTCTTCCGGCAAATGCGACGTCCTGGAATGGTTAGCGAGGGCGGGCGGGAAAAGTACTGCTTCGCTGGAGTGAATTAGGGCAAATCAGGGTATTCGCCGCTATGCGGCAGCACGCGAAACGTCGACAAATCGCATCTCGTTATTCATTAGGTGCGACGTTTTCGGCTACTTTCGCGCGCTCACGCACGCCACTGCCGGTTCTCTCGATGAAATCCGTGATTTCCCGAACGCCATTCAGGCGAATGCCAAGGCCTTGATCGAGTTGCGAAAAACCCTCCGCAGCAAGCGCCTTCAGTCGCGTCAATCGCTGTTCGTCTTCGTGTTTCTGCTGCTCCAAGAGCCGCAAGCCGGCGTACAACACTTCGCTCTCGTCGTGGTATCGCCCGGCTTCGATCTCGGCGGCGATGAACTCTTCGAAGTGGCCGGTAATTCGGACGTTTTTTGTGGGCATGGCGGACCACCAACGTTCGCAAAGGTTATGGGGAGCAACCGCGGCGAGATCGTCGCAAAGTATGCTCGCGAAGGATGCCCAAATTATAACCGGCTCGGCAAAATCCGCCAAAATGTCGGGAATGCTTGGGCGAGGCAATCGCGAATCACTGGCAAACCGAGCACCGTTCGGCAGGTGGCCCAGCAGCGATCCCCAGCGCACCAGCCGATATCACGTCCGTAACCCGCACGATTGGAACCTCTGGCCGTCCGTGTGCGGCGGAAGAATCGTTGACGCCCCGGCCGGCATGGTCACAATAAAAGGAAGGCTCGCACCGCGTTGGCCAGATTGACAGCGTCGGTCCGGCTTGACCGTCGATCGGCCAACGGTCGCCGAATTCGACGAGCCGCCGAAACCTTACTCGCGGAACCGAGAAGGAGGACATTCATGCGCACTGGCCCGATCGCGCGCCTCCGAGGGCACATCGCCCTCTGCATGGCCGCCGTGATGTTCTGCACCAGTGCGATCGCGCCGCGAAGCATCCGCGCCGACGACACCGTCGTTCTCAAGGACGGCCGCGAGATCGTCGGCCGCGTCGGCACGCTCACCAGCATGGCGGAAAACACCAAAAGCCCGCCGGCGGACGACGCCGTTCGCCCCATCGTGTTCGTCGACGACAACCTTCGCCGCGTCTCGTTCTCGAAGATGTTCATCCGCGAGGTGCGCAACGGCAGCGCCGCCAACTTCGAGACGATCGAGATCAAACAGCCGGTCTGCGAAGCGGGCCATCGCATCGGTTCGATCGGTCCGCTGCTGCGGATGGACCCGTGGGACGACTTCGGCCGCCGCATCGTGTCGATGAAAGCCGCTGCTCCCGGCGGCAAGCTCGACATGATCCAAGGCATCACGACGATCCACCCGGTTTGGACGCGCGCCGAATCGCTGACCCGCACCGGCGGACCGAACATCATGTGGGACACGCGGATCGCCACCAGTTCGATCCCTCGCGAGACGCTCACCAAGATTCTCGCCAACCACATCGATCGCAAAAGCGCCGACGAGCGACTGAAGGTCGTGCGGCTGTACCTCAATGCGGAGCGGTATACCGATGCGCAAAACGAGCTGAAAGAAATCATCGCCGATTTTCCGGATCTCCAGGCGCTCAAGCAAGAGGTTGCCGCCATTCGCCAACTCGGCGCGCGCCGCGCACTGGCGGAGATCGAGCTTCGCCGCAAAGCCGGCCAGCACAACCTCGCCCAGTCGCTGCTGTCGCAGTTTCCCACGCAAGACGTCGCCGGCGCAGTGCTGCAGGAAGTTAAAGCCCGCCAGGAAGAATACCAGGCCCAACTCGCGCTGATCGAGTCGACCAAGAAGTCGCTGGCCGAGCAGGTCGCCAAGATCGACGACTCGCCGCTTCGCCGCCAGGCCGAGCCGTGCGTGGCCGAGATCATCGGCGAATTGAATCTTGCCACGATCGACCGCATGGCCGCATTTCGCCAGTTTCTCGACGGCACGACGCACGACGCGGCCGCCAAAACATCGCTGGCCATCAGCGGCTGGCTGCTCGGCGGCAACGACGCGACGGAAAAACTCGCGCTGTCCTTGTCCATCTACGGGGTGCGACAAATCGTTCGCGACTATCTCTCCGAGCCGGTCGAACTCAACCGTGCTCAGATGCTCAATCAGATAGCGGCGGAAGAAGGCGGCTCGCCGCGGTACATCGCCAAGCTCCTCGCTCGCATGAAGCCGCCGGTCGCCACGCCGCCGCAAGAACAACCGGACCACGGCGCCTATGCGCTTTCCGTTGCCGCGATTACTGGCGAAGCGCCGGTCAACTACCTCGTCCAACTTCCGCCCGAATACGATCCGTACCGCCGTTATCCCGTCATCGTCACGCTCGCCGGCGGCGGCACCACGCCGACGCAGCAAGTCAATTGGTGGGCGGGCGAACCGAACGCCGCCGGTCTTCGACTTGGCCAGGCCTCGCGGCACGGTTACATCACGATCGCGCCCGACTGGACCAAAAAAGGGCAGGTCGCCTATCAGTACGACGCCCGCGAACACGCCACGGTGCTCGCCGTGCTCCGCGACGCTTGTCGGCGATTTTCCGTCGACAGCGACCGCGTGTTCCTGTCGGGCCACTCGATGGGCGGCGACGCCGCATGGGACATCGGCATCTCGCATCCCGACGTGTGGGCCGGCGTCATTCCGATCACCGCCACCGCCGATCGCTACATCGCTCACTACTGGCCGAACGCCAAGTACGTGCCAATGTACTTCGTTGGCGGCGAACTCGATGGCGTCACGATGATCAACAACGCCCGCGACCTCGATCGTTACATGACCAAGCCCGGCTACAACGTCACGGTGGTCGAATACCTCGGCCGCGGCCACGAGCATTTCTACGACGAGATTCAACACCTTTTCGATTGGATGGGCATGCGCGAGCGGAACTTTTTTCCCACCGAGTTTTCGACCGCGACGATGCGGGCGTGGGACAGCTTCTTCTGGTGGGTCGAACTCGACGAACTACCGGCCGCAGCCAAAGTGCATACCTGGCCGCCGCCGCCGAACTCGCGGCCGGCGCAGACCACGGCCTCGATCAAACGCACGCCCGCCGGCGACCAGACGCTCAACATCATGTCGGGCGCGGACGCGATAACCGTCTGGCTCGCGCCGGAGTTGGTCGACTTCAACAAGCGGATCAAGCTGGTCGTCAAGGGCCGCACGGTGTACGGCGATCAGCCCGCTCCGGATAACGCCGTATTGCTCGAAGACGCCCGCACGCGGGCCGATCGTCAGCACCCGTTCTGGGCTCGCGTCGACGTGCGGCGGTAACGCCGTTTTATCGCCCCCGACGCATCCGCGGCGCGGCAAACCGCTGCTCGCTGGCCCGGCGGTCGCCACACCGCCTTGGAGAGTCTCCGTCCATTGTCCGCCGTTTGCCAGGGGGACCACCCTCCTGGGCTTCGTCCGGCGGACGCCGCGGTTTGTTGCCAATTCCGGCGGGGCGTGTATGATAGGTCACAATTGCCCGCCTACCCCTTTGGGTAATATTGCGCGTCGAACCGCGACGCGCATGCTGAAATCGCGGTCGTACCCGTCCGGACGACGGGCTAGAATGCTTCGCACGTTCGATTTCGCTCGAACCGGGCCATCCGGCGGTGCGTACTGCAAGAATGTAGTTGCGTTTCTGTTTTCCCTTTTTCTCTATTGAGGAGTGAAGCATGAGAGTATTGCTTCCGATGGTGGCGGCCGTGGCGATCGCCTTTGCGGGCGTCGCTGGTGCCGCGGATCTCAAGAGCGGCTTGCAGCCGGGAGAAGAGATCGGCGCCTTTACGGTCGAGAAGTGCGGCGGTGCCGCCGACGATGGCGTCAAGGTCGGCCAGAAACTGTGCTATCGCTGTAAGCTCGGCGCTCGGCCGATGGTGATGGTGTTCAGCCGCCATGCCGACGACAAGCTGGCCAAGCTGGTCGCCGAGCTCGACAAGACCGTGACCGACAAAGCCGACGCGAAGCTGGCCGCGTTTGTCAACCTGATCGGCGAGGACGCCGGCGATTTGAAGACCAAGGCCGAGAAGTTCGAGAAGAACCACAAGGCCGGCAAGATCGCGATCGTAGTTCCGCAGGACCAACCGAACGGTCCCGAGGACTACAAGATCAGTAAAGACGCCGACGTGACGGTCATCATCGCCAAAGAAGGCAAGGTCGAAGCGAACTACGCCCTCAAGGCCGATGGTCTCAACGCCGAAGCGATCAAGAAAATCGTCGCCGACGCCAATAAGCTGGTTGAGTGATCCCTAGCGGATCTCGGGCGGGGCCGGTCGGTCGCTGCCGCAATCTGGTTGGCCAACAAGCAAGAGACGTGATCCTTGCGCGCACGCGCGAAGGGTCGCGTCTCTTTTTTGTTGGTCGTAAGCGGGCAATAAGGGCCGGGCGCATGCAATTCGAATCGCCATGGTGGGTCGGTGGCGAGCGATTCGCATTTCCCCAGCCCCCAGCCCCGAATCCCCAGTCCCTGTTCTAAGGAGGATGCATCCGCATGAAGTCGTTACTTTCCCTTTCGCTGGCGGCGCTGGTCGTCGCTAGCACG
>JBBDYI010000196.1:0-3307 GCA_040901705.1 Pirellulales bacterium
ATGCCCAGTCGCATCGGCGGGCCAGCGGCGTCAACGTGCTGGGAAGCGACGAGCGGTTCTGGAAGTTGGGCGACGCGACGCCGGGCAAGCTCGTTCGTCCGCACCGGATGCCCCGCGACGGCGAAGTCGTGATCAATCAGCGGCTGGCGGACGAACTTGGCATCGCGGCTATGTCGCAACCGGACGTGGACAACGACAAGGTCAAGCGGCCCGAGGTGCTGCTACGTCTGCCACGGCAACAGAACGTGCCGGCCGATAGCCCGTTGGGCCGAAAGTCGGAAACGGTCGACACGGTTCGGCTGGTCGTCATCGACGTCGTGCCGAACGAAGGTCTTGGACGGTTCGATCTGTACGCCAGCCAGCAAGAACCGCGGACGGCGTTCGTCTCGATGGCCACGCTGCAATCGGCCCTGGGACGCACGGGCCAGGTGAACGGCCTGTTCGTGGCCGCCAAATCGCCAGAGGCGCACGTCGAATTCGACGCCGACGTACTGAAGCGCGTGCTGCAACTCGACGCCGACCTGGGCCTGACGCTAAAACGGGTCGAACAGGCGCACGACGGCGCAGCGGTCCGCGAATACTACGATTTGACGAGCGACCGGATGATGCTTCCCGCGGCGGTCGAGCATGCGGCGATGGCGGCGTGGAAACCGCACCAACCGCAGCCGGTGCTGGCGTATCTGGCCAACTGGATTTCGGCGACGGACGGAGCGGCGAACGGCGGCAAGGTCGCGCGAATTCCGTATTCCGTCGTGGCGGCGGTCGATTCCTCGGCTCCGCTTGGTCCGCTGACGACCGATGCCGAGGGCAAGGTGATCGCGGCGCTCGCCGACGACGAGATCGTGCTTAATTCTTGGGCCTACGCCGACCTAAAGGACCAAGGCGTCGAAGTTCGGCCCGGCGATTCGATCGTGCTGGACTATTTCGAGCCGGAAAGCACGCACGGCGAGGTCCGCGAGCGGCAGGCGACGTTCAAGCTTCGTGCCGTCGCGCCGCTGGCGAAGCCGGACGAGCGGCCGCTCGCGACGAACGATCCCGACCTCACGCCGACGGTGCCCGGCGTGACCGACAAGGATTCGATTCGCAACTGGGACGCGCCGTTTCCGTATGACAGCAACCGCGTCCGCTCGCAAGACGATCGCTATTGGCGCGACTATCGCGCCACGCCGAAGGCGTTCGTTTCGCTCTCCGCCGGACGCAAGTTGTGGTCCAGCCGTTTCGGCGGCGTCACGTCGATCCGCGTCCCGACGCGCGATGCTAGTGGAAGCGAAGTGTCGCTCGAAGACTTGCGCAACAGTCTGCGCGAGCAACTCGACCCCGTGGCGCTCGGGTTCACGTTCCGCCCGGTGAAGAAGCAAGGTCTTGCCGCGGCCGCCGGGACGACGCCGTTCGCCGTGTTGTTTCTGTCGTTCAGCATGTTCTTGATCGCGGCGGCGATCATGCTGATCGTGTTGCTGTTTCGCCTCGGCGTCGAGCGGAGGGCCAGCGAGATCGGCGTGCTGCTGGCGGTCGGCTGGTCGGCGCGGCGGGTGCGGGCGTTGCTGCTGATCGAGGGCGTCGTTGTGGCGGCCATTGGCGCGCTCATCGGCACTGCGGCTGGCGTCGGCTTTGCGGCGCTGATGCTGCTGGGACTGACCACCGTGTGGGTCGAAGCGATCGCCACGCCGTTTTTGAAACTGCACGTCACGACACCGACTCTGGCGATTGGCTACGCCAGCGGCGTGCTACTGTCGGCCGCGGCCGTGGCGCTGTCGCTTCGCAAGCTCCGCAAATTGCCGGTCCGCGGATTGCTGGCCGGCCGCGTGGAGATCGAGCGCCCGCCCGTCGGTCGGCGGCGCTGGGCCAGGATCGCGGCGGTCGCGATGATTGTTGTCGCCGTTGCGTTGGCGGCCGCGGCGATGAAGCTTTCCGGCGAGGCCCAGGCCGGCGCGTTCTTCGGCAGCGGGTCGCTCGTGCTGGCCGCGGCCCTGACGTTCATCTGGCAGCGGCTCAACGCCGAGGGCGGCGGTTCGCTCCTCGCGGGTGGTGGTGCCCCCGTGGTGCGGCTGGCCATTCGCAACACCGCCCGCAGCCCTGGCCGTAGCACGCTAACCATTGGCCTGGTCGCGGCCGCCAGTTTTCTGATCGTCGCCGTCAGCGCGTTTCGCCTCGACCCGTCGCTCGACGGCGCGGGCGGGTTCCGCTTGTACGCCGAAAGCGATCTGCCGCTGTACCGTTCGCCGGCCACGGCCGCGGGCCGCAACGAACTGGCTTTTTCGCCGGAGCAAGACAATCTGCTCGCCAAAACGAAGAGCGTCGCCCTGCGCGTCGAGCGCGGCGACGATGCGAGTTGCTTGAATCTGTATCAAAGCCATCGTCCGCGCGTGCTCGGCATTCCGCCGGCGCTGGTCGACCGCGGCGGATTTCTGTGGGGCGGGTCGCTGGCCGAAACGGACGAGCAACGGGCCAACCCTTGGCTGTTGCTCGATGCCGGCAATTCGCACGAGGCGAGCACGCACGACGCCGAAGCCGTGCCGATCGTGCTCGACGCCAACACCGCCACATACAGCCTCAAGGTCCGCTTGGGCGACGTGCTGGAACTGGACGATGGCCGCGGCGGAACGATTGCCTGCCGCGTCGTCGCGCTGATGAAGAACAGCATCTTTCAAGGCGACGTGCTGATGTCGGAGCGGAATTTCTTGGCTAGCTTTCCCGACACCAGCGGCTATCGGCTGCTGCTCGTCGACGCGCCGCTAGAGATCGCCGCCAAGGTCAGTACCGCCCTCGAAACCGTGTTGGGCGACTACGGACTCGACGTGGTGGCGAGCGAGGATCGTCTGCGGGGTTTCATGGCCGTGCAGAATACGTACCTGTCGACGTTCCAGAGTCTCGGCGCGCTGGGCCTGCTGCTCGGCACGTTCGGACTGGCCGCCGTGCAGCTTCGCAACGTGTTGGAACGCCGGGGCGAGTTGGCATTGCTTCAAGCGGTCGGATTCCGCCGCCGCACGCTCGCCGAAATGGTGCTGGCCGAAAACGCGGCGCTATTGCTGGCGGGTTTGGTGACCGGCGTGATTGCGGCCATCGTCGCCGTATTGCCGCACTTCTTCAGCGGCGGGGCGGGCGTGCCGTGGGCAACGCTGGCCGCAATGTTGGCGGCGATCTTCGTCGTCGGCCTGCTCGCCGGGCTGTGGGCGGTGCGGGCGACGCTCGACACACCGGTGCTGGCGGCGCTGCGGGGCGAGTGAGATTTGAGGACCAACTCGTGGTCCGGAGACCGGCCACAACGGCGAAACTGTAGGAGGCGAATCCTTTCGCCGAAACACTCGCT
>JBBDYI010000197.1:0-22802 GCA_040901705.1 Pirellulales bacterium
ACCGCGGGTCCGGCCGCGGGGCCGGGCGGACAGCTCGAAACGATCGAATCGCAGCAGCAGCAAGCCGCCAAACAGTTGTTCTCCGAAGCGGCCCGTCGCCAGTCCGACGCCCGCCGGATGCTCGAATCCGATCCGCGCGGATCGCTCGACATGTTGCGGCAAACGCATCGCATGGTGGCCGAGTCCGACTTGGACGCGGCGATGAAGCAACGGCTGCTGGTCGGGCTCGACCGCAGCATCGTCGACACCGAGAAGTACCTCAAGGATCACCAGTTCGAACTGGATCTCAACGCCAAGAACCGCGAGATAAAGGACCAGATCGACCGCCGCCGCCAGCACCGGCTGGAAGTCGACGACGAACTGGCCGCCAAGGTCGAGGAATTCAACAAGTTGATGCGCGAACACCGCTATGCCGAAGCCGAGTTGCTCGCCAAGCGAACGCAAGAACTCGACCCGGACAACGTGGCCGTGATCGTGATGGTCGAAAAGGCCAAGTTCGTCCGCGCCTTGATGGACGACGACGCGATTCGCGACGCCAAAGAACGCGGATTCGCCGCCGGTCTGAGAGACGTCGATCGCTCGATGATCGCCGAAACGGAGCCGTACACGTTCGGTCCCATCGATCGCTGGGAAGACATCTCGAATCGTCGTCGCCACTTCGGCCGCGACGCCCGCAGCCGCATGAGCGACCGCGACAAGGCGATCGAAACCAAGTTGCAAACGCCGATCATGGCCCGGTTCAAGGACCAGCCGCTTGTCGACGTCGTGCAAGAGTTGGGTCGCACCGCCGGCATCAACGTCTATCTCGATCCGCAAGGACTCGATGAAATCGGCGTCGCGCCGGACTATCGCGTGACGTTGAATCTGTCGAGCGAGATTTCGCTCAAGAGCGCGCTGAATCTGATTCTCGGCCCGCTCGAATTGGGCTACGTCATAAAGGACGAAGTGCTCAAGATCACTAGTCAACAGCGCCGCGGCGGCGAAGTGTTTCAGGATGTCTACCCGGTCGCCGACCTGGTGATTCCGATCCCGAACTTCGTGCCGACGTCGCGAATGGGCCTGGCCGGCGAGTTGCAAAACGCCCACGCTCGGCTCGGTTACGGCGGCTACGGTGCCGCGCCGTTCGCCAACGCGCCGCCGGCGATGTCGCTGGCCGGAGCCGAGACGGTTCCGTCGGGTGCGGTGATCGATCCGGCTTTGCTGGCTCAGATCAACGCCAACAGCGGCTTGGGTGGTCGATCTTCGCCGATGTCCGTCGGCGGCCCCGGCGGAATGGGCGGTGGCGCAGCCGCCGATTTCGACGCCATCATCGATCTGGTCACCAGCACCGTCGCGCCCACCACGTGGGACGCCGTCGGCGGCTCGGGCAGCATCAAGCAGTTCGAGAACAACCTGACGCTGGTCATCAGCCAGACACAGGAAGTTCACGAACAGATCGTCGACTTGCTCGAACAGCTTCGCCGTCTGCAAGATTTGCAGGTGACGATCGAAGTCCGCTTCATCACGCTCGCCGACAACTTCTTCGAGCGGATCGGCATCGACTTCGACTTCAATCTCGACGACAACGTCGGCGTGGACGCCTTCAACACGCGCGTCAGCCGGCAAACCGTCGACATCAACGGCGACGGCATCGCCGACATTCCGGACAACCAAGGTCGTCCGGGCAACGGCGACAGCGGCAACGGCATCTCGATCGGTCTGCAAGGCGCTCCGGCGTCGGTGGACCTCAACGGCGACGGCGTCAACGACGTGGCCGGTTCGAGTTTGCTGCCCGTGCCGCTTTACACGACCGATCTCGACTTCCAGTTCCGCCAAGGCAGCTTCGGATCGACGGCGCCGACGATCGGCGGCTTCAATCCGGCCACAGCGGCGACGTTCGGCTTCGCCATCCTCAGCGACATCGAAGCCTACTTCTTCATTCAGGCCGCCCAAGGCGACAGCCGGACCAACATCCTGCAAGCGCCGAAGGTGACGTTGTTCAACGGCCAGCAAGCCTACGTGTCGGACACCAAGCAGGTGCCGTTCGTCACCAGCGTGATTCCGGTCGTCGGCGACTTCGCGGCCGCCCATCAGCCGGTGATCGTCGTGCTAAGCGAAGGCACCGCCCTGACGATTCAGGCGGTCGTTTCGAACGATCGGCGATTCGTCCGGCTCACCGTGGTTCCGTTCTTCAGCAAGGTCGGAGACGTGGACACGTTCACGTTCAACGGCAGCACGACGACGATCACGGGCAGCAGTTCGACGGTCGACGCCGACAACGACAATACGGCCACAGCGGACAACACGACGGTCATCCGCGAAGGCACGACCGTGCAGTTGCCGACGTTCGAGTTCGTCACCGTGAGCACGACGGTCAGCGTGCCCGACGGTGGAACGGTGTTGCTTGGCGGTGTGAAACGATTGACGGAGGAACGCCGCGAGGAAGGCGTGCCGATGCTCAGCAAGCTGCCGTACATCAGCCGCTTGTTCAAGAACGTCGGCATCGGCCGCACCACGCAGAGCCTGATGATGATGGTCACGCCACGCATCATCATCCAGGAAGAGGAAGAAGCCCGGCTGGGCATCTCGCCCAGCGAGTAGTCGCCCGGCCGAACGCTCGACGGAAAAGTAAGTAACGAGAATCGCTCCCGGCCGCCGCTGTGGGAACCTATCCCGCAGCGGCGGCTTTTTTTGCGCGCTGGGCGGGAACAGGCGAATCGTCGGCTCGCGTGGTAAGATGGCAAGTCATTACTGGCGGCCAAGTGTCACCCGCTTGAGAGGAACGGAGATGAGATTGCTTGCTGGAAACATCCTCGCGTTGCTGATATTCGCCGTCGCCGCGTCCCACGCTCGGTCCGAACAGCCCGCCGCGCCGCCCAACGTCGTGTTGATTCTCTCCGACGATCAGGCCTGGACCGACTTCGGCTTCATGGGCCACGACACGATCGAGACGCCGCGGATCGATCGACTGGCGTCTGAAAGCGCCGTGTTCCCCAACGGCTACGTCCCCACGTCGTTGTGTCGCGCCAGTCTGGCATCGATCGTCACCGGTCTTTATCCGCACCAGCACCGCATCACCAGCAACGACCCGCCCGACGGCGTCGATCGCGCGAAGATGCTGCCGCTGATGGAGAAGGCTCCGGCATTGCCCCGCGTGCTCGCTTCGGCCGGATATCGCAGCCTGCAAACCGGCAAGTGGTGGGAAGGGCGCTACGAAAACGGCGGCTTCACCGACGGCATGACCGTCAGCGGCCGCCACGGCGAGCAAGGTCTTGCCATCGGCCGCAAGACGATGCAGCCGATCGCCGATTTTCTCGACAAATTCGCCGGCCCTTCCGCCGGCAAGCCGTTCTTCTTGTGGTACGCACCCATGATGCCGCACGAACCGCACAATCCGCCGCCCCGGCTGCTCAAAAAATACCAAACCGAAGGCCGGCACGAGCGGCTCGCCAAATATTACGCCATGTGCCAATGGTTCGACGAAACCGTCGGCACGCTGCTCGACGAACTCGACCGCCGCAAGCTCGCCGACAACACGCTGGTGATCTTTTGCGCCGACAATGGCTGGATTCAAGACACCACGAGCGACAAACGCGGTGGGCTGTATGCTCCAAAAAGCAAGCGGTCGCCCTACGACGGCGGCCTGCGAACGCCGGTGCTCATCCGCTGGCCCGGCCACGTGAAGACCGGTAAATACGACGACCTCGTCTCGACGATCGACTTCGCACCCACGGTTCTCGCCGCCGCGGGCATTAAAAAACCGCCGGCCGATCTGCCGGGCATGAGCTTGCTCGACACAGCCGCCGGCAAAGGCCCGCTGACCCGCGACGCGGTGTTCGGCGAAGTTTTCGAGCACACGGCCATCGATATCGACTCGCCGAGTAAGAACCTTCTCTATCGCTGGGTCCGCGCAAAGAATTGGAAGCTGATCGTGCCCGTCAACGAATCGCCGGAACGCCCCGCGGAACTGTACGACCTGGTCGCCGACCCGCACGAAGAAACGAACCTCGCGGCCGAGCATCCGGACCGCGTCGCGGCGCTACGCGGACGGCTCGACGCTTGGTGGCCCGGCAAGTGATCCGTCGCCACCTGTAGGGTGCTCTGCGAGCACCTTGGCGCAACGTTATGTGGTGCTCACAGAGCACCCTACTTTTATTCGCAACTGCTCACGCCTATCGCCGATCTTCCCGAAACTTGAACGGCTTTCCGCCGGCGAGATCGACGCTGGTGATCGATGGGCACCAATGCTTCTCGACGTGGCCGACGACGAGGTCGGTGCCGGTGAAGTGATCGACCTGGGGCCGCATTGCGGAGTTGTACATCGTGTCGGTCATGTCGCGGACCAGCACGACGTTCTTGTCGAGCTTCGTTAGCTGACGAATGCCGAACGGCCGGCCCAGCACGCACATGTTCAGATGCACGCCCATTATCACGACGTTATCGATCTTCCGCTCGGAGAGTAGGTTGTACATCTCTTGGCCATTGTCGGTGATCGCGTCCTCGTCGGCGATTTCGATGCTGGCGATCTGCCGCTTCCAGGGATCGTGAATCGTACATTTCTCCTTGCAGTCGCAGCCCATGTCCGAATCGTCGATCGGCAAAGCGCCCTCGCGGGAATCGTCCGGCCAGCACCAGCAAGTGCCCCAGCGTTCTTTGGTCGACAGCGCCACCGGCGTCTTGACGAACTTCGCTTCGATCGCCCGGCGGCGCTGCGGCGTGTCTTTGTAGAAATCGACGCAAGTGCTGGGGGCGTGGATGATTAACATGCCCCGCCGGCGGGCCGCCTTGACGACTTCGTTCATCGCCGGGGCCATCTCGGTCACTCGTGCCGCCGCCCCTTTGCACCAATGATCGTCCCACATGTCGCAGATAATGACGGCGGTCTTCTGCGGATCCCACGAAAGCGTTTTTTCAACGGCCGCATACCGATTCTTGCCGTCCTTGCCTTTTGCCGCGGCAACCTGCGATCGGGCATGCAACGCGAGCATTTCGTCGCCCTGAGCGTTCGCTTTGTCATCGACCGCGTTCGCCTTATCGCCGCCGGCGTTCAACCCGGTCGCTCCCAAGAGCACGGCTCCCACGACGCCGGCCAAAACGAATCGCATGGCACAATCTCCCAGACTTGCTCGCAGACATGAATCGGTCCATCGCATGACGGGCCGCGCGACCTGATGCCGTTGTAGTCGGCCCCGCCGCCACAAGCAAGTTGTGCAGCAAGCCACGGCGAGCGCCAACGGCGATGCCAGGCGAAGCCAACGAGCGGCTGTCGCTTGCCGTTTGGAACGACCGCTTCTACGACGAGCAATTAGAGGACGAGCAATTCGGCGGGCCGTTCGCCGCAATGGACGAAGCGTTGTCCCAACCGCCCGGCGTCACGGCGAAGATCAGTTGGGGCGTTCGCCGCCGCGTGATCGATTCGGCCACGACCCGACGAAGCCGCGCCGTGGCCGCCGAGAGCTTGTCGGCGACCAGCGCCACGTCGAGCGGTTCGCCCGGAACGGCCGAAGCGACGGAGACCAGTAATTGGCCGGCATTCGGCGCCGGCGCAACGTGCGCGACGATCAACTGCCGCAGCACGTCGTCGTCGCACTCGCCCGACAGCACGTGGTTGAGCGTGTCGGCGACTTGGGCGCAGAATTGCAGCGTCTTGCGATCGACTTTGCGAGCAACATGCCGACTCCCACACATGCCGAATAACCCTTTGGATTGCGAATCTCGATTGCCCCGCGGTGTATTGACCGCAGGCCAAATGCAGCGAAATACTGAATACAGATTGCCGCTTCCCGCCACCGCTTTTTATTGACACGTCGTGTGCCATTGCGGTTCGCGCCGCCGGGACCGATTGCAGCGGTCGATGCGCTTCGTGTGGAAATTCCTCGCGAGCGCTGCCGGCCGGACGTGCGGCTTGTATTGTGTAATCTGTTCTTGGCGCGCGGGACGGCCCAATTGGATCGAGTCAACGGTTCGCTGCGCGAGGTCCGAATACAACGGTGGTCGGCCCATTAGCGGCCGGCTCGATCGCACGGCTTTTGCTTGCACAAGTCAACTCGTCGCAGCGCGGGCGGCTCCGCGCCGGAGAACACCATGCGCCTGCGCGATACCAGCCTACGCGATTCCCGACTGCGAGAAGCCTGTCGCATTGCGTTTTCTTTTTTCGCGCTGTCACTCGGCGCGGCCATGCTCGTGGGCTGCTGCGAAAATGCGCACGCGGCAGAACCGTCGCGCGAGCAGTTTTCGGTTCTGGTGATCGCTCCCGAGCTGCCGCACGTGGTCGACGTTTCCGCGACCGCCGAGCAGTTGGCCGACTCCGGCGGCAAGCCGGAGAAACTATCTCGCGAGATTCCGCAGTCGGCTAATACGTCGCCAGCCGCGGTTGCCGCAGCCGCCGGCGATGCTCCGGCGACCGCCGAGCAAGTCGACGCGCTCGGCGAAAAGGTCCGCCGCGTGTTGGATCGCTATTACGCCCGCAAGCAGAACGTCGACCGCCGCACGCCGTGGGAAGTGATGCATTGGGCCGTGGCGTTCGGCACCGACACCTATCTCAACCGCGGAGCGGCCGGCGAAGACGTGACGGCCATCGGCTGGCTTGGCTGGAATGGCCGCTGCAAAGGGCAGTCGCTGTTGTACGTCGACGCGAAGGGCCGACTCGGCGTGCAGAAGGGGCCGGGCGTGCAAGGACACGACGGTCAGTTGCTGGCGATCTACGCCCAATCGCGGATCCGTAGCGACTATCCGCTACGGGCCAGCGGCAAGATGTTCACGGTCGCCGATTTGATCGACTTCGAGCAGCGAACGTGCGAGCCAGGCTCGGAGTTGACGTTCAAACTAATCGCTCTGTCGCACTATCTCCCCCTCGATGCCACGTGGCCGGACGACCAGAATCGCACGTGGTCCGTCGAGCGGTTGATCCGCGAGGAATTGGCGCAAAAGGTGATCGGCGCGGCCTGCGGCGGCACGCATCGCCTGACCGGCTTGAGCTACGCCGTTCACAAAGCCCAAGCCACCGGCGAACCGCTCGCCGGCGAGTTCGCCCGCGCGGAGAAATTCATTCGCGAATATCACCGCTACACCTGGACGCTGCAAAACGCCGACGGCAGTTTCAGCACGGACTACTTCCGCAATCGCGCCGCGAGCAGCGACGTGGCGCGGCGGCTCGAAACCACCGGTCACACGCTGGAATGGCTCGCTTACTCGCTGCCCGCGGACGAGCTAAAGCAGAATCGCTGCGTCAGGGCGGTCGATTATCTGGCCGACATATTGCTGGCCGAGCCTGACCGCGACTGGCACATGGGCGGCCTCGGCCACGGTCTGCACGCGCTGGCGATCTACGAGCAACGCACGGCGGCCCAGTGGAAACCGCAGCGGCCCACACAGGAAGTCGCCGGCACCGACACGAAGCACGACGATGTGAACGGTAAGTGAGCTAGCTAGAGTGCTACTCTCCGTCGAGAGCGTCGACAAAATTACGCGACAGCCGGGCGCTCATCATTCACCGCTCATCAATCATCAATCATCATTCATCAATTGTCCGTCCGGTCGCCCTTACCGCTCCCGCCGTGCCGTCCATTGCGGATCGTTTTCGACCGGCCGCAGGTGGGTGACGGGTTGTTTGGCCTTGGTGGCTCGCGTGGGGACGACCGCCGTGCGACGCGTCGATGTGCCGCGGCGCGACGACGCCCCTTGTTCCGGTCCTGGGCTGACGCTTGGCTTCGGTGCCGCGTCGGCCGGCGTCGGTTCGACGACGCGTTCTTCGATGACGCGGCCCGAGCGCGGGGAATAGTTCTCGTAGCCAGGTCCGGCATAATTGCCGTGGCAATCGCACGATTCGCAGCCGGCCCGCTGACCCTGATACCAGTCGCCCCAATAGCGTTCGCCGCAACCGTCGCAGCCGCGGTATTCGCAAATGCAGAGCAGCCGGTCGGGGTGGAGCTTGCCGAGAATCTCGAACAGCGGGCAGTCGTGACAACACCCGCCGCACGAACCGCAACCGCCTTCGCACGAATCGCCGCCGCAAGCATCGCCGCAGCCGAAATCCCCGCCGCCGCTATGGCCACCGCCATACGCGCACGCATCGCAGGTCGACCCGCACGGTCCGCGGCCGTCGGCACAGGGCCGTCCAAGCAGCACGGTGTCCAAAACGCCGCAGCCGGTCGTCGTGCCCAGGGCCGCGGCCAACAGGGCTGCCATCAGTGCTCGTTTCATGCTCGGATACCTCGCGTCATCCGTAAAGGTGATCGATTCCAAGCGAATTTATCGGCCGCATTTTCCGAAAAATCGAGCCAATCGGCAGAAAACACCGAATCGCCGCGACAGGAAAGGTTTCGCCGCTTCGCCTAGATTGCCGCGACCACCGACCTTTTCAGTCGCGTGAGGTTTTTCGCATACGTGGCATCGCCCCCGCCCTCGGCCTTGTTCGTCCGGCGGTCGCCGATCATCATAAACACGGTCGCCCGCACTTCGGCCGTCCATTGCAGTTTCGCCGCCCGACGGAACCAACCCGCCCATGCTCGCACGCCGCCGTTGTTGCTCCGCCAAGCCGCCATCGTTGGTCTTGGCGTCGATTTGCGTCGCGTGCGCCGCGATTGCGTCGGTTGGCTGGCCCGAGCCGCACGCCATTGCCGCGGTGGCCGCATCGGACGCGAACGAAGCCGACGACAGTAATTCGAATAGCAACAATTCCGACGACGCCGATTCTAGCGGAGTCGATTCCAACGGGGTCGGTGGCGACGCGATCGTCGGGCTGCTCGAACTGGTCATCGACCCGGACACCGGCGACGCCGACGCGGCGCGGCAATGTCTTGCCGTGTTGGCTCAAAAAATCCAGTCCCGCGAACTGGCCGGCCGGCAGCTGGCCGCGCTGCAGCCGCGGCTCGACAAATTGCTCGCCGGTGTGCTGGCCGGCAAGCCGGACGGGCCGCTGTATCTCGACGCGGCGCTGCTGGCCAGTTCGTGGAAGAATCCCGCAGCGCTGGCTGCGGTTCGCAAACTGGTCGCCGCGACCGGCGCCGACGAAAAACAGCGCCTCGCCGCGCTCGACGCGCTGGTGGCCGCCGGCGACGGCGAACTGCTCGCGACGGTTCGCGGCGCGCTGTCCGACGCCCAGGGCAACTCGGCGTCGTTTCGCGGCGCGGTACTGCAAGCGCTCGGCCGACTCGACGACCCAGCCGTCGCCACCGTGGTGTTGGCGAGCTACGAGAAACAGGAAGCGGAACTAAAGCCCAAGGCCATCGAACTGCTCACCCAGCGCGCGGCTTGGGCGAAATCGCTCCTTGCGGCGATCGGCGATGACCGCCTGCCGGCGACGGCGATCAATACGAACCAGGTGCGGCAACTCCTTGCCATCAACGACGCCGATTTGGCCGCCGCAGTAAGAGCGAAGTGGGGCTCGATCCGCGCCCAGCGCGATCCGAAGCGCGATCTCGTGATCGCGGACATGCGGCGGCTGATCCGCGGCCGGCCCGGCGATTCGCTCGGCGATTCGCACCGAGGCCTGGAAGTGTTCGGCCGCGTCTGTGGCCAGTGCCACAAGCTGTACGGCAAGGGCGCGGACGTTGGCCCGGACCTCACGTCGAACGGCCGTTCGTCCTTCGAGCAGTTGCTGTCCAACGTGTTCGATCCGAGCCTGGCGATCGGCGCGGCGTATCAAGCGGTCAACGTGCGGACCGTCGACGGCCGCGTGCTGACGGGCCTGCCCGCCGAGGACAACGACCAACGCCTGGTGCTCAAGGTGCAAGGGGGCAAGACGGAACTACTCGCCCGCGACGACGTCGACGAAGTGCAACACAGCAAACTGTCGCTGATGCCGGAAGGGCTGGAAACGCAACTCAAGCCACAGGAAATCCGCGATCTGTTCGCGCTGTTGACGCTCGACCGGTCGCCCGACGATCCGCAGGCCCGGCAATTGCCCGGCGTTCGCGAGCCGTTGCCGCGCGAGTCCACAGACCCACCGCAATTCGCGTCGATCCTCGGCGAAGTCGCGCCCGGTTTCTCGACCGACGCCGTCGGCGAAGGGGGCGTGGCGCTGTTGGCGGAATATGCCGGCCGGCCCGGAGTCGTCCGCACACATCCGATGAGCCGCGAGCTTCCGTGCGTCTTGCAGCGAGCGATCGACGTGCCGGCGGGAAAGAAATCGCGGCTGGAAATCGACGCCGCGCACGACCCGCGCGGCGACTGGCGATTGATCGTCAACATCGACGGGCAAGTGGTGCTCGATCAGGCCGTCGACCAGAAATCTTGCCGAGGCGGCTGGTTAACCGCCGCGGTCGATCTCACGCCCTACGCCGGCAAGACCGCCAACGTCGAACTCATCAACGCCGCCAGCGGCTGGTCCTACGAGTTCGCCTATTGGGGCCGCGTGGAAGTGGTGAGCGAGTAACGCCGCCAATTGCGAATCGCGAAGTCCTCGAATGGCCATTGCTCGCGACTCCTGGCTCCTGAATACTGGTAAACAGGAGTCAGGAGACAGGAGAATCACGACGCCCGCTCCGTGCTTCAATTCAATCCATCTTCCGCACCACACCAACTACGACGCCGAGCACCTTCACGTCCTTGACGTAAATCGGCTTCATCGAAGCATTCGCGGGCTGCAATCGCACGCGGTTGGCTTCCGGAAACCAGTACTTGAGCGTCGCCTCGCCGTCGCCCGTTTCGGCCACGACGATCTGTCCGTTTCGCGCGGTCCGCTGGCGGCGGCAGATCACGTAATCGCCGTCGGCAATTTGGGCGTCGATCATCGAATCGCCACGGACGTGCAGCGCGAACTGGTTCTTGCGGTTGAACATCGTATCGAAGTCCACTCGTTCGTTTTGCTCGATGGCCTCGTGCATCACGCCGGCCGCGATATTGCCGATCAGCGGCAAGCCTTTTTCTTCCTCCGGCTCGGCGAGCAGTTGGATCGCCCGCGACATGTTCGGCTCGCGCGAAATGAGTCCTTTCTTTTCCAGCGCCTTCAAATGGCACATCACGCCGTTCGGCGAGGCGATGTCGAACTGCTCGCCGATCTCGCGGACCGTCGGGCCGTACCCGCGGTTTTTGATCTTGTCGCGGATGAAATCGTAGATCTGTGCCTGACGCTTGGTCAGTTGGTCGAACAGGCTCATAGCGGTTCTCCTCCAGTGAGGCGGGCGGCTCCCAAATGGGATTGTCGGTCGCGACGGCGAGCGAGCTTCAGTATTCTAATATACGTGCGTACAGAAACAAGTGCGTTTGTACACCATTTTTATTTGCCCGCGGGCAGTCGTCGCGGCAACCGCCTATCAGGGCGGGAGTTAGGGCGGGGCCGCGAGGACCAGAAGGCGGCCTGCGCGGTCGAGTTTGCGACGGTCTACCGCGACCGCCTACCGCGAGTTTAGCGGCAGCCGCAACTCGAATTCGGCCCCGGCGTCGCCGCGGAGCAGTTCCAACTCGCCCTTCATGCTCCGCGCCAGCCGCCGGCTCAGCGCCAGCCCCAGGCCGACACCCGGCACGTTCGGATGAGCGCTGTCCGCCGGGCGGGAGAATGGCCGAAACACTTCGCGAGCCAGGTTCGCCGGTACGCCGGGACCATGATCGCGCAGCCGTATCGACGCGAGGTTGCCGTCGGTTCGGGCGTCGAGGTGCAGTCGCCGATCGCTGCTAGCCGCCGCGTACTTGCAGGCGTTGTCGACCAGGTTGAACAGAATCTGCTCGACGGCGGCCGGATCGACGACGACCGCCGCGTCGCGCGTGGCCTGGTCGGCGTCGACCTCGATCGTCAAGTCCGCTTGCGCTGCGCGCGACGACAGCCGTTCGACCGCCGCATCGAGCAGGCGGCCGATCGTCGCCGTTTCCCGCCGCTGCGATTTTCCTCGCCGCTCGAGCCGCGCGAACGACAACACGTTCTCCACCAGATGCCCCAACCGATCCGCCTCGGCGTGAAGCGTGTCGAGATACTCGCCGCGCCGCGTTTCGTCGGTCACGAGGCCTTGCGACAGCATGTCGGTATACAGCCGAAACGTGGTCAGCGGCGTCCGCAGCTCGTGCGTCACGGCCGACACGAATGCCGCCCGCCGCTCGCTCAGCCGCACCACGCCAAACAGCAGCGCCGCGACCGCGACCGCCGCCAATGCCAGCGACAACCACGCCGCCATCAGCGGCAAGCCGAGCGGCGCAATGCTCGCCGATGCGAGTTCGAGCGGCGGCACGACGAGCTCGACCGGCAACGTCGCCAGCAATCGCTGCGACGCCACGTCGCTCTGTCGTCCGGCCGCCACCAGCGACATCTCGGGCAACAGATCGGCAGCCGACCGCGTCAGCCAATCCTTCAGCTTCGGCCAGTCGAGCCACACGCCCTGAATCAACACATCTTTGCCCCGCGTCACCCGTCGGGCGAGCACCAACTGATCGCCGACCCACACCGGCCGGCTCACGCCCGCAACGGCCGCGTCGCCGGTTGGCGCGTAGTCAGACTGCATTCGCTGCTGGGCTTCGACTTGCTGCGCGTAGTTTTGTACGCTCCGTCCGCGGCTTGCCAGATCGTTGGCCTGGGAATTGATCGCCGCCCGCTGCGAGGGTGGGGTCGCGCTCTGCTGACCAACGTCCGTCTGCGTACCCTGTTGCTGAGCGGTTCCGTCGGGCACGGGATTCAGCCGTGAATCCAACGGCGGCTGCTGTGGCGGAGGAGGCCCGTCGAACGAACGTCGCGGGCTTTGCGTCACCTGCTGCGCATCGCGGTTGATGAAATACGTCGAGTTACCGCCCGCCGGCACATTCGGGTTCAAGCTCCACTGCGACTGTGCCGTATTGTCGACCGGCAGCGGCGCTCGCGGGCAGGCGGCAATCAGCATTTCCGGGTCGATCGTGTCGCGCAACGTCGCCAACCGTTCGGCGCTGAGCCGAATGTTGTCCGCGGAACCACCGTTCTGCACCGCGACCTCGCAAGCGACCCCGACCGGCGATTGCGGCGAAGTAACCGCCCCTCGTGGATCGACCTGAAAATGTAGCAGCACGAACGGCGAAGGCTGCTCGAGAATTGGCGACAGCGCCGGCCCCACATCGCCTTTGACGCCCTTCTTCCCGGAGGCGAACGACAGGATCGGCTCATAAACGTAAGCCGGCCGGACCGCCTCTTGAGCGATCAACGGGGCCAGCGCCGTGTCCATCCGCCACAGCGCCTGGCTGATCCGGTCGTCCAACTCGGCTTGCCGCCGCGCCAGGTCCAACTCCGCCCGCGCCGCCGCTTCCGCCCGATCGAGCGCAATCGCCTTGTGCGTCAGCCAGGCCATGATGCCCAAGGCCACGGCCAACGCGACGCCGAAGACGGTCCAAATTTGCCAGGGACGTTTCATGAGGGCGGGGGCTGGAGGCTGGGGACTGGGGATTGGGGTGAAGATTGCGAGGCATTTCCCCAGCCCCCAGTCTCCAGTCCCCAACCCCCAAACATATATCCTTTGCCGCGGACTGTCAAAATAATCATCGGCGATTCGCCGCTGTCGCGCAGCTTTTCTCGCAGCCGGGCCACGTGCATGTCGATTGTGCGCGTTTCGACGCCGGTTGGATCGAGTTGCCAGACGCGAGTGAGAATCTCCTCGCGCGAGATCGCCCTGCCCGCGTGTTGGGCCAGATAGCGAATCAAACTCAGTTCGCGCTCCGAAAGTTCGGCCCGCGCGCCGTCGCCGAACCGCGCTTCGCGCCGCGCCACGTCGACCACGCCCTCGGGCAGCGGAATCTCGCTCAACTCATCGGGCCGCTCCGGCGACCGCCGCAACACGGCCTCCACGCGGGCAATCAACTCGCGAACACTGAACGGCTTGACTACGTAATCGTCCGCCCCCAGCCGCAAGCCCGCCACGCGATCGTTCTCCTCGCCGCGGGCCGTCAAAATAATCACCGGCAACGTCGGCCGCGCGTCGCGGACCTGCGCCAGCACCTCTAGCCCACCGCAAAGCGGCAACATCAAGTCCAGCAGCATCAATTCGATCGGCCTCCCTAGGGCCAGCTTGATCGCCGCATGCCCGTCGCCGGCTTCGATCGGCAAATAACCGTGAGCCTCAAGCGCATCGACCACGCCCCGCCGAATCGGCGCGTCATCTTCGACAACGAGAACCTGGCGACGCGTCACGGCAACTCTTTCTCATTCTGTAGCCGACGGAACCACGAACCAGCCCGATCGGCTGATTCCTCTACCAAGTCAATTGTACGCTATCGCGCGGCGCCACGTCCTTGCGGCCGACGTCGGCTTCGTCCGCCGCCGGCTCCAGCACGACTTCTACGTCGGGCCGCTTCTGCTGGAAACGCTGTACGACATCTTCACCGATCAACGCACCGCGGAGCACCAGCTTTCGCAGCGCCTGCACGTCGGCCAGCGCGTCCATAGCGTTATCGTCCATCGAAATCACCGGCTCGTCGAGGATCACGTCGAGCGAACGCTCGATCGTTTCCAGCCTACGCACGATGCCCGACGTCACTGTCGAACCCGCAAACGAAACCCGCCTCAACTCCGGCAGCCGCGGCATGACACCCAGTGCCGAATCGATCACAACGCCGTCGAATCGCAGCCCCACGACCCGCCCGTGCTCGATTTCGACCGACACGCGGCCGAGTTGCTCACCACTTCACGTGAAGATGAGCGCTCGCTTCACCGGCCGCAGGATTTCAGCCAGCGCCTCGCGTTCTTCTCCACGTTCGATCCCGTCAAGCCGCGCCGCCGCCAACGCCGCCGCTGGTTCGCTGCTGCGGGAAAGCTCTCGCATCGCCCCGCGAGCCGCCGCCCGCCGCGTCTCATCGTCGCCCCGCAGCCACGACGTCAACACATCGATCGCCGCCACGCGAACGTTGACGTCCTCGTCCCTGGCAAGCTCGGCGAGCACGTCAGATTCATCGGGCGCGAGTCGACGCAATTCACGTCGCGCTTGCCCGCGCTCGGCGGATTTGTCGCTTTCCAGCCGCTGCTTCCACTCGCCAACGCCCGGCGAATCGCCGCGTGCTTCCCCAGACGTCCACGCCGCGAGCATCGCGACACAAAGGCCAGTCGCCAATCGCATCCTTCACCTCATTGTTTATCGCTGCGCCGGTTCTCGGCCGCCGCGCCGCCATTTTCCAGCGCCGTGTACGTATCGGCCGGAGCCAATCCAAGCCAGGGGTCGCTGCTGGGTGTTAAAAACAGTTGGGCGTACACCCGTTCGTTGAGCGTTTCGACGTCGACGTCGCCCGCCGCCTCGGCCAGCCATTGGTGAAGCTGCCGATGCAACAGATACTCGTTCTTCACCGTATCGACGGCGATCGACGACTCGAAGTTCCGCACCATTCGTACGATCGGATCCTCGACTTGATATTTGCCGAACGCCCTGCGGCCCGCTTCCTCCGCCGTCGGCGGATTCTCGCGGCGGATGATCTCCACACTCGCCGCGTCGAGCTTGGCGTCCTCGGCGTGCAGTGCGGCGATCTTCGTCCACACGTCGTCGCCCGTCGCCCGCTCCAGGCCTTCGCTGCTGGCCGCGATCTCACGGACGACGACCAATTCCACGGCCGACTTCGTTGGCGATAGCGGCGCCGCCTTCGTTGCCGCCGGCGCTTTGGCGTTTTCGCGTTCGGCGGCATCGACCCGCCCTGTTTCTTCCCGCATCAATGCTTCGGCGACCTCCGGAGCGACCATCTTCAGATCACTGGTCCACTCGTGGCGTATCGCGTCGGCCCGTTGCTTGTGGTAGGCGACCAGATAGTCCGCTCGCTGTTCGACGGGCAAACTGTCGGCCGCCTTTGCGATCGTCGAGGCTTCATCCAGCCAGCGACGAAACGCCCTTGGCCCATACAGTCCCGGCAAACCGTCGATCAAGCGCCCCTCCGCGTCGAGTACGTAATGGATGCTATTCCCCGTCACCGTGCGAACCAGTTTCCGTCCGTCGCCGAAGTCGATCGTCACCTTCGGCACGGGCCGCACCGATCGCCAATGCAGCACGAAGTTCTCACGCAGGTGCTTCGACAATTCGGCGTTGGCGTACAGCGTGGTGCGAAAGAACCGGCTGTTCGCGCAACTGCATTCGTCGGTCAGGTTGCCGAGCATCCGCAAACTTAACACCGGTCTGCCCGAAGTTTTCGCCGCGGCCAGCGCGGCGTCGAGATCGGTATACCAGTACAACCGCGACATGCTCGCTCCGCGCTGCGCCGCCACCCGATCGACGAGCGCGTCGAGCCGCGTCATGCGTTCGCTCGGTTTCGGCGGCGGCCCGATCGGCGATTGCGAAGCCAGCGGTCCTTCCTCCACGGCCGCCGCGTCGCGAATCGCCAAGATCGCCTCCAATCCTTCCGGCCCCAACGCTCGCAATTCGCCCACCAGCGCCGCGGACTCTCCATTGTCGGCCGCCGCAAGCTCGCGGGCCGTCAGCCGCGCCGATCCATAGCCGCCGCAAGCCCAGACGGTCATCCACGCCGCTGTGCCCAACAACACGGCGGCCATCGGCGACACAGCATACCAAGCCAAACGACGCATGACGTTTCTCCTTACGTGCGATGGTTCGCCCCACGGGAAATCAAGCCGGCCGCTGGCGACGAAACGCCGCGGCCACCCCTAATAGAATACGGCCATTGCGGGAGAAACTGCGCAACGGGCGTGTAACGGGGAACGGGGCCAGGGATCAGGAGAAAGGAGGCAAAGCGCCAAACGTTTTGAGTGCGTTCGATTTCCTCCTGTCTCCTGCCTCCTGTCTCCCGACTTCATGCCCTCGCCTGCGGTTCGACGCCGCACTCCGGCGCCACCTTCACCGTTGCTGCCGTTGCCGAATTGGGCACCATGCAGAGGAATCGCATCGGCCCGCCGCCGGTGTTGCGGAACTGATGCACCTCGTCCGGAGCGACGAAAATTACGTCGCCGGCTTGCAGCGGATGGGCCTCGTCCCCTTCGTAGACTTCGCCGTTGCCTTCGAGCACGAACACCTCGTGCTCGTAGGGATGGCTATGCCGCGGCGTGTACCCGCCCGGTTCGACCTCGAATTCTCGCATCGCAAAATTCGGCGCGCCCTCGGCCGAACCGACCAGCCAGCGGACGCGGCAACCGTGCGCACCCTCCATCGTGACGCTCTGCGATTCGACGGCGCGATAATGATTGACTTTCACGGCACTCACTCCTCTACTGGCTTGCGAACGATTTCTCGGTGAACCCGGCGACGATGCCACTATATTGTATGCCGTTGTTCACTCGCCAGTCGACGGCGGCTCTCGAAGGGCGTCCGCGTTATCTGCGTCGGTCGCCATCGGCATTCCTGCCGCGGCATCGCCCCGCCGATCCGACGCCATCGCCGCCACCGACGCTGCGGCCAGCGCCGCAATCTCGATCGCCAAGATCGTCCCCCCCCGCTCGCGCATCAGCCGCATCAAGCCCCCATCGCGATCGGCGGCCGAATAAACATCTCCTCCGCGGGCGGCACGAAACGACATCACGCAATAAGCGCAGGCCGACACCGCAAACAGCATGCCCAGCGCCGCGACGGCGAAATACAGCGGGTGGTTGCGGCGTTTCTCGATCACGGCGGTGGCTTAACCACAGGGGACACAGACCTGGAACACAGCGCACACGGAGAGGAAGCGGTCTCGCAAACCTTCCGCTCAAAGGCTAGCGATATCAAAATGTACAAGCGCGCGGAGGAGAAAGTCAATTGAGTTGCACGCACACGGCGATAGCGTCGATCATCCGCTGGGCGAAATCGACATATCGAGTCCGCGTCGGGTGTTTGCGGTGCGAGATTTCGCAGCCTTTGCGTGATGATCGCGAAACGGTGCGTGGAGTTGGGGTCGCTGCGGATCGGTGGCGCTGGTTTTCGACGCTGGCTTGCCAATACTTTGGTTGATCGGACGAATAAGCGAATAGCAGATCACTTGAGCTTTGCCGCGGCGCGGCGCTTTTTTGCCGAATTGCCTACTCGCAGAAGGAATCGCCATGAATGAGGAACCGACTTCGCAGCGCGCGACGCTGGGATGTGGAACTTTGATTCTCATTGCGCTGATCGTTTTGCTCTTCAGCCGGCCGGGCGTCGAGGACTTGGAGAAAGAAGTGAAAGGGCTGCGGGGCGAGGTTGTCGAGCTTAAGGCGACCGTCGAGGGGCAGACCCGCGCGATCGAGGCGCTGGAGAAGAAATTGGCGCAGCCGAAAGCACCGTAGCCAATGTCGTCGCTTATGCCAGTTTCGCCTTCAGACCTTCGAGCAACCGCACGGCGTGCCCGACTTCGGCCTTTTGCCGCTCGGGGTCTTGCGGAATCTCGCGTTCAATCGTCAGCGGGCCGGTGTAGCCGATGGCGGCGAGCGTGCGAAGGTACGTTTCGAAACCGACGTCGCCTTCGCCCAACCGCACTTCCTGGCCCCAGTCCTGGCCGGGTTTCGCCGACCAGCGGCCGTCCTTGCAGTGGATGCTGCGGACGTAGGGGCCGACCTTCCAGAGCGCTTGGATCGGATTGCCCGTGCCGTACAGGATCATGTTGGCCGGGTCGAAGTTGATGAACAGATTGTCGCGGCGGACATCGGAAATGAATTGCAGCAGATCGTCGGCGGTTTCCTGGCCGGTTTCGAGGTGAAGGTTCTGCCCGTTCGCGCGGCAATGGTCGCAGATTTCGCCAGTCACGGCGACAACTTCCTGATACAAGCCGGCCGCGGCGTCGTGCGGGATGAAGCCCAAATGCAGCGCCACGACCGAACAGCCGAGCAGCTTCGCGAAGTCGGCGATCTCCTTCATCTCCTTCGTGCGGGCCGCCCGCGTTTCCGGCGGCACGAGACCCACCGTCTTGGCCGTCGTCGGAATGTCGGCGTAACTTTCGCCCTCGAAGCCGCCGAACACGGCCGTGAGCGTGATGCCCATGCCGGCGATGCGCATGAGGAATTGCTCGGCTTGCTCGCGGGTTCGGACGCCCTTGCTCGGGGCGTGAAGCTGAATCGTCGGCACGCCCAGCTCGTGAGCGACTTCGAGCTTGACGCCCAATCCGGCATCGAGACTGGCGAACACACCGATAGGCCAACGCGCGGACATGGGCATCCTCAAAGAAGCTCGATTGGAATTGGTCGGCGGCGGCGCGACGTGACGGCCATTGCCGCGGAAGGAAAACGGGCAAGCACGAGAATAAACCAATCCGGCGATCGGAGCCACTCCCCGCGACGGCGATTGGGCGGGCCGGTCTGCATGAAACGACTTCGCATGGTACGATTGGAGATCGCCGAGATGACCCGCAGCCTGTAGGGTGCGCTGCGAGCACCTTGGCGCTACGTTTTGCGGTGCTCACAGAGCACCCTACCTTCATTCACGACCTCTCGGCCAACTTCAACCAAACCCAGCGGCTCTATGCGCACGTTTCTGGTTACTGGCGGCGGCGGATTCATCGGTTCTCATATCGCCACGGCCCTCGCCGAGCGCGGCGACCGCGTGCGAGTGCTCGACAATTTCAGCACCGGGCACAAGTCGAATCTGGCCCACCTGGCCGAACATGCTTCCGCCGGACGGCTGGAGATCGTCGAGGGCGACCTTTGCGACGCCGACGCCGTTGCGCGGTGCATGGCCGGTGTCGATTGCGTGTTTCATCAGGCGGCCCTCGCATCCGTGCCGCGAAGCGTCGAACACCCGCTAGACACCAACGCCGCATGCGTGACCGGCACCGTGACGGTCCTCGACGCCGCACGCAAAGCGGGCGTTCGCCGCGTGGTCTATGCCGGATCGAGCAGCGCGTACGGCGATCAGCCGACCAGCTCGAAACGCGAAAGCGATTTGCCAAACCCGCTGTCGCCCTACGCGGCGGCGAAGCTCGCGGCCGAGGAGTATTGCCGGGCGTTTCATGCGACCTACGGCTTGGAAACGGTGGTCATCCGCTACTTCAACGTATTCGGGCCGCGGCAGGATCCGAAAAGTCCATACTCGGCGGTGATTCCGCTGTTCATCACCGCAATGCTCGTCGGCGAACAGCCCACCGTGTATGGCGACGGTCAGCAGTCGCGCGACTTTACCTACGTGGCGAACGTCGTCCACGCGAATCTGCTTGCCGCCGACGCGCCGAACGTGGCGGGCGGAGTTTTCAACGCCGCCAACGGCCGCTCGACGACGCTGCTCGCCCTGATCGAGCAACTCAACGAACGGCTGGGGACGCGGATCGAGCCGAATTTCGAGCCGGCCCGCGTCGGCGACGTGCGCGAGAGCCTCGCCGACATCAGCCGCGCTCGGGCGATGCTCGGCTACGAGCCGCAGGTCGACTTCGAGACCGGTTTGAAGTTGTCGATCGATTATTATCGGTCGATCGTGGGGCGATAGGCATCGACCCACCCTGCGAAATTCCGAAACCACAAATCCTGGGCGAACTTGCTGGCCGGCGGTCGCGTAGTATCGATTGACGCACGTCGCGGCCGCTGGAAACGGTTTCGCGTGGCGTTTGCACGACATCGCTCGATGGCCCGATCGCTACGCGGTGGCGTTTGGGCAACGTTCTGCGCGGAAGGCTCCGCGTTATCCGCTCGGCACGCCGGGCATTAGGATTCTCGTTCGCGCATGGATCGCGCGAGTGTGACCGTCAACCTATAGTTGCGCACGGTTTCGGTATTGACCTTGCCGTGCCGGTCACGTTCTAACGTTCGTCCCATTCGGGACTGTTTCGATCGCCTTCATCGCCGTACTTCGCGTTCGCTCCGTTTTGTGCGCGGTGGGGTTCACCGCCGCGCCGCCGATGGTTCGCGCGCGTCGTCGCCACACGTGTTTCGCATGTCGCATTCGACCCAACGACCGGCCCATTCAACGCAATCGCCGCGGGGACTGACGCTCGAATCGGTCGAGCCGCGATTGTTGTTCGCCGCCGACAGCGTCGACGCCGCCGCATCGTCGTTGTCGACCGCAGGGAACATGCAGGTCGAGTTGCCCGCCGCACTTTCGACCGCGTCGATGGGCGGCGATGTCTCCACCAGCGTCTCGACAACCAACTACGGCTTCACCGGAGCCGGCCAGACCGTCGTCATCATCGACAGCGGCATTGCTTGGGATCATTCGGCGCTCGGCGGCGGAATCGGCGCCGGGCAACACATCGTCGGCGGCTGGGATTTCGCCGAGAACGATGCGGATCCTTACGACGACGGCCCGATGGGGACGCACGGCACGCACGTGGCCGGCATCATCGGCAGTCTCGACCCGCGCTATCCCGGTTTGTCGCCGGGGGCCGACATCGTGGCGCTGCGTGTATTCGACGATCAAGGCCAGGGCGACTTCCCGCGCATCGAAGCGGCTTTGCGGTGGGTTCACGACCACCTCAATTCGTTCGCCAATCCGATCACCACGGTGAATCTTTCGGTCGGCGCGCGATGGAACGCCGAAGGCGCGCCGGAGTGGTCGATCATCGAGGACGAGCTGGCCACGCTCGAAGCCGACGGCGTGTTCATCGCGGTGGCCGCCGGAAACTCATTCGCGAATTACGATCAGCAAGTGGGCCTGGCCTATCCCGCGGCGAGCAGTCACGTCGTGCCGGTCGCGTCGGTCGACGCCAATGGCATGCTAAGCAGTTTTAGCCAGCGCAGCGACCGCGTACTGGCTGCGCCGGGGCGCAACGTGATGAGCACCGTGCCGGACTATGCCGGCAACTTCAACTACCGCGCCGACGACTTTCTCACGCTCTCCGGCACCAGCATGGCCGCGCCACACGTGGCGGCCGCGAGTATGTTGGTTCGCGAAGCGCTGGCCGCCGCGGGCCGGACGCGCGTGACGCAGGCTGACATCTATGCCGTGCTGCGCGACACGGCCGACGTCGTGTTCGACACGATCACAGGACAAGACTATCGGCGGCTGAACATCGAGCGGGCGTTAGGCTCGATCGAGATCGTACCAACGCCAACGCCGATTCCTACGCCAACGCCAACGCCTGCCGATCCGTCGCCCGGAAGTCCCGCGCCAAGCGTCGTCGATTGGGGCGTGGTCGATTCGGCGGTTTTCGCCGGCCAGTCATTTTCGGGCCAGGCATGGCGCAAGATGTCGGCAGCCAACGACGGCATCTTGACGATCGAGTTCGCGGCCGCCGCGTCCGGTGGCTCGGCCAAGTTGTTTGACGCGACGGGAACGCTCGTGGCCGTTGCCACGCCGACGGGCAGCGGCCTGCGGCTCGACGCCAGCGTCGTTGCGGGCCAAGCGTATCGCGTGCAAATCAGCGCCGCCGGAGAAGGCATCGACGTTCGCGTCACGAATCTGGTGCGCCGCGATGGCATGGCCGTGTACGTCCTGGGCACAAGCGGCGACGATGCTTTTGCGTTCACCGCGGGCGGCGTATACAACGGTTTGTCGCACGAGGTGATCGTCAACGGTACGCGATACACGTTCGACACCGGCACGACGCGCCGCGTGTATCTGCTGGGTGGCGACGGGCAGGATACCGTGACGCTGGTCGGCACCAACGGCTTCGACGCGGCGACGCTGCGGCCCGGCAAAGTCAGCTTGCGAACGACGACCGTGTTGGCGCTGGCTCGCGGATTCGAGACGGCAACGATCGACGGCCGCGGCGGGCGGGACGTGGCCTATTTCGGCGATTCGCAGGCCGACGAAACGTTCACCGCATGGGGCGATCGCGTGGAGCTTGTCGGAGGAGCGTCGCTGCTGCGGGCCGTCGATTTCGAGAGCGTGCGGGCGCGATCGTTCGCGGGCCAGGACACGGCGACGCTGCACGCCAGTGACGCGACGGACCAGGTGTCGCGCGTCGGGCCATCGACCCGGTTGATCGGCGCCAGCGTATTGCGCGAAGTGACGGGCTTTGATACCGTTTCGACTTTCGCGGCGCTTTCCGTGCAGTTTGCGAGCGCGGCGGCGGAATCGTTCTCGTTGCACGTGTCCGCCGACGCGAGCAAGATCGTCGCGCCGGCGCCGGCTCACGAC
>JBBDYI010000198.1:0-2439 GCA_040901705.1 Pirellulales bacterium
CGTTTCATCTTGCAAGATCATCCAAGCTTCTCCTGACGCACCAACAGGCTGCTAGACCGCGGCAATTGCGGAGTCGCACACGCGCCACTCGTGTTCGATGTCCCGCATCAAGAGCGCGTGATCTAGCGCGATCGATCCCGGCGGAAATCGTTGCTCGTCGTCGAAGTAGCTCGACGCGAATTCGTGAACGGCCAGCGGCGTTGCCCGCCAATTTTGCACGCACAACTCCATGCCGTCGAAGTCGCCGCGTCGCGCGTTCCACGAATAGCCAAGGCTGCCGGCCGCGAAGAAAGCCGACGCTTCGGCCGCCGAAGCGAACACCGAGTCTGTCGGCCAGTCGCCGGTCTCTTCGCCGGCGACGCTCAGCGTCGTGCCGTCACTGCCGCGATAGCCCACGCGAATGCTGCGAGCCGACTCGCTCCCCTCAAATCTCGCCCGGTGGTGAACGCCGGGAAAGATGCGACCGCCAGCCCACGAAGCCAGCGGCGAAGCCGTGTATCGTTCGAGCACGAACACGCAGCACTGCGTCGCGCCGTCCACGTCCCATTCGGCCGCCACGCGAATTGCGGCATTTTCGAACCGCAGCCCCAGCCAGGCCGGAACGCCTCTGGGCCGCAGCCGCGCCAGCCGAATCAAACAGACGCCCGCCACGGCATGGCCACCAACCACTTGCGGGCGAAAAGGCGCTGGCAACAACCGGGCCGCAGCGTCCGGATCGACGCGATAGTTGAGCAGCACGCGGCGCTCGATGGTGCCCCGCAGCACCGGCATGAATTTCGACCCATTGCGCGACATGGTGTTCTCCTGGGCAACTTCGCCCCAGGAGAGAACCGGCGACGCGGCCACTCGATTAACCTCGATTAACGCGGACTACATTGCCGCGTCGCGCGGATCCATCGTCGGCTGACCCGTCACGTGCAGATAAAACACGGCCAGCAGCAGCCAGATATACGGCATCGTGCCCAAGGCAATCAGCAGCATCGCGCATGAGACGAGTACGACGGCGATTGTCTCGCCGAGTGCGAACGCAAGAATCCCCGAGGCGATCGACAGGACGACAAGCAAACCGACTCCCGCAATGATCAGCACGAGCATCATCAGGAACAACGTCAACTTGTTGCCGGACATAATTGAACTGGAAGTCCGAATCGCGTCGATCGCGCCAAGATCGCGGTCGACGATGAGTTGATGACTTTGCGACACACTGAGATAGACAATGAATTGGACCACGAAAAGTACGAGCAGCACGGCTAAAAAAGCGCCGATGTTTCCATTGGCCGCGATCATCGCCGCAGCCGCCAGGACATAGCCGACGATGCCCGAAATCAGAAAGATCAGATTGATCAACATTCCGCGGACGCAATACGGTCCCCCGGACAGCACGTCGCCGACACTGGCCGGTTCGCCGCGAGCGACGCAGAGGAACGCGCGAACGATTCCCATGAGCAGCCAGGTCGATACGGCCCACATCAGCAACTGAGTTACGACCGTCGAAAGGATGATCGCGCCGAGTCGGCCGCGCATACCCTGCGGCCCCATTCCCGCGGCGATGCCTCCGCCCATCGCGGTCTGAATCACGCCCGCGACGATGGCCATGACGAAGCTCACGATGATGGCGACAATGCCCAGCGCCATGCACAAGCCAATGCGACGATTGAAGATCGACCAGGTCGTGGAGAACACCCGCGACAACTCCGCGCGGGTCGGTGTGATGCCGGCCGCCGCGACACTTGCGGGCGTCGCCGATTGTCCGCCGACGTTGGGTGATGCGTAGGGATTCCAGCCTTGCGAGTCGGGCTCGGCGGCATCGCCGAACGGAGGCAGCGGCGCCGCGCTGGCGAAATGTGGAATCTGCATGATCGCCCCGCACTGTGGGCACTTCGCCTGGCGGCCGGCCGTTTCGTCGGGCGTGCGAAGTTGTTTGCCGCACTGCGTACAGGCGAATTCGATCGGCATGGCGCGTGGTCCTCGCGTGGATCGGGGTGAAGGCTCACTCTCTGGTAGGGCCAGAGTACGCCGCCAATTTACTTAACGTGATCGCCTGCTACAAGTTATGCGCGAGCAGCGGATTCCGCGCGCGTCGCGACACGCCTCGCGGCAGTGGTCCGTGCGCCAGCACCGTGCGCCTTGGACTACGAGCGCCTTGGACTACGAGTCGACGATCTGATAGTCTGCTGAGGTCGTCGCGACGCTCGATAATTCGGAACCAAAACGCCGCACGATCGCGCTCCGATAGGAAACGCTCCAGTCCGGTCGCCGCAGTCAAACGACGCAGCCGCGAATCGCGCCACATTCGACCCGACCCTGCGCCACGTTCTTTCCCGACGCAAGAAGCGTATGAAAACACTCATTCGCGGCGCCAGCATCGTATTGCCCGAAGGAATCGTGCAAACCAGCGTGCTCATCGACGGCGGCAAGATCGCCGCGATCGATCCGGCC
>JBBDYI010000198.1:2449-22666 GCA_040901705.1 Pirellulales bacterium
ACGACCGTCGACGAAGTCGTTGACGCCGTTGGATTGCACCTGTTGCCGGGCGTCGTCGACGACCAGGTGCATTTCCGCGAGCCGGGACTGACCCACAAGGAAGACTTGCATTCGGCATCGATGGCCTGCGCCAAAGGCGGCGTCACGACGTATCTCGAAATGCCCAACACCGTGCCGCCGGCGACGACGCAAGCTCTCGTCGAAGCCAAACTCGCGCTGGCGGCCGAAAAGAGCCTGGTCAACTACGGCTTCTACATCGGCGCGACGCCGACGAACCTCGCCGAGCTTGTCGCCGCCTCGCGGACGCCCGGCATCAAGATTTTCATCGGGTCGAGCACAGGCGACCTGCTCGTCGACGAGCAAGACGCGCTCGAACGCATCTTCGCCGAAACCTCGCTGCCGATCACCGCACACTGCGAGGACGAGGCGACCGTCCGTCGCAACCGCGAGCGACTGGCCGGCACGCACGACGTCGCCGATCATTCGCTCATCCGCGACCACGAAGCCGCGATCGTCGCCACGCGGCGGGCCGTCGACCTTGCCGTGCGACATCGCCATCGCTTCCACGTGCTGCACGTTTCGACCGGCGACGAGGCCGATTTTCTCGCCAAGCACTATCAAGCGGAGCATCATGGATTGATCACCGCCGAAGTCTGCCCGCACCATTTGTTTTTCAATACGGAAGATTACGCTCGGCTGGGCACACGCGTGCAAATGAATCCGTCGATCAAGACGGCCGACGACAACCGGCGGCTGTGGCAAGCACTGCTCGACGGACGAATTCAGGTAATCGCGACGGACCACGCCCCACACACGCTGGAGGAAAAGAGCCAGCCGTATCCGCAATCGCCGGCGGGTTTGCCGGCGGTGGAGAATTCGCTGGCGCTGCTGCTCAACGAGGTCAGTCGCGGCCGCTGTTCGATCGAGCAAGTGGTGCAGTGGATGTGCGACGCGCCGGCGCGCGTGTGGGACATAGTCGACAAGGGCCGCATCGCCGTGGGTTACGACGCCGATCTGGTGCTGGTCGATATGCACAGGACGGCGACGATTCTCGACGAACAGCAGTTGACCAAGTGCCGCTGGAGTCCGTGGCACGGCGTGTCGCTCACTGGCTGGCCGGTGCGGACGTGGGTATTGGGTCGTGAAGTGTTTCGCAGCGGACTGGTCGACGCGACGGTGCGCGGCGGCGAAGCACGGTTCGATCACGCCCGCGGTGGGTATTGGGCAACATCATGACGCGATCGATGAAACGGGAGATAACCTGCGGGCCGTTGCGTATTGAATTTACGCCAAGCGGCGACCGCGTCGCTCACACGATCTACGTGGCCGAAGAAAACGGCGGTGAGAGTGCCACGTCGAATCGTCCGTGGCGCGAGTTGATGCGATCGGTCGAACGCGCCACCGACGCGGCATGGCCCGAAAGTCCGCCGCTACAGGAATTGCATTTCGAACGCCGCGATGGGCACGACGTGGCGCTGCTGGTGGGCAGGGCCGGTAAAAGTCACTGGTCGGCCAGCGTCGGGTTCGAAACCGGGACAAGCGGCGTGGCGTTGGTGTTCGACGTGGCATGTCGAGTGTCGACTCGCCCCGTTATGGTCGGCAGTGTGTATCAAGTGTCCGAGGGCTTTTGCTGGCTTGGGCAACAAAGCGACGGCGGCGGCGACTTCGCTATATGGCGGTCGATTGTGCTGCTCGCCAGCGAAGACTCACAGTGGGAACTGGCTGTCGACGCGCCGTCAAAGCTGATCGTCATACCGACGGCAACGCGACTTTCCTTCCGGCCGAGCATCGACGTTGACGGCGCGGCGGCGACGCTGCGGTGGCGGTATGTTCTTCGGCCGGCTGGTGTCGGCGATGGGCGCTGACAACCTGGTCAATGGGGCAAGAAGCCCTGGAGAAAAAAAGCGGGCCTGGCCACCAGACAGGCGACCAAGCCCGCTCGATGCTCGCGAGTTCGGATCGTTTTTAGGTGATCCTCCTGCGAGTGGGTGGCTGCCGGGACGACTTTCGTCGAGGCTCAAGCAGCCCGCCGGCTGTCCTCAGCCGCAACCACCTCGCTGGCTCTTACAGATATCTATCAAGAGATCACCTCCTTTCCACTAGAACCACCCCGCCGCCGACCATTTGGCCAGGAGAACCGGCCGGCACGCGGGCCTCTAGTCAATCGCGCCGCGTAAGCACGATACGTCTATCACTATTGTGCCCACGAATTGCGGTCGAGGCAAGAGAAAATCCTCGCGAGCCAAAGTCGTTCGGCGCCAAAAGGGCATCGTCCCGCAGCCGCGGGGCGTCACCGCGGCAAATCCCGGCCGAAAACACGCCGTTTTTGGCAGTCGCCGCAAATCTCGGCGTGGTACATTCGTCGCATACGAAATAGCTCGTTTTCCGCTGCTCTCCAAAGCTGACTCCTTATCTCGACGCGAGGTTCGATCGCATGACCCGACGGACGTTTTTTCGCACGCTGACACTGCTAGCTCTTTGCGCCGCGACGTCGCTGGCCCGCGCCGCCGCCCCGGAAATCGTCGCACCCGAGATCGTCGCCCATCGCGGCGCTTCTCACGGCGCCCCGGAAAACACCATCGCCGCCATCCGCCTGGCCTGGGAGCAAAAGGCCGACGCGGTCGAATTCGACGTCTACCTGACCAAGGACGGCCAAATCGTCGTCATCCACGACGCCGACACCAAGCGAACCGCCGGCGTCGCCCGCAAGGTGGTCGATCAAAGCTTCGCTGAACTCCGCAAGCTCGACGTCGGCTCGTGGAAACACGCCCGCTTTGCCGGCGAGAAAATCCCGTCGCTGGCCGAAGTCCTCTCTGAAATACCCGCCGGAAAACGGGCGTTCATCGAAGTCAAATGCGGACCTGAAATTGTGCCGGAATTGAAGCGCGTTGCCCAAGCGAGCAAGCTCGGCAGCGAGCAGATGGCGGTGATCAGTTTCAACGCCGAAGTCGTGGCGGCCGCCAAAGCCGCACTACCGCAGTTGAAGGCGTACTGGATCGTCGACCCCAAGCCCGACAAGAAGCCGGCATGGACGACCAAATCGCTGCTCGCCAAGTCCCAAGAGATCAAAGCCGACGGCCTCGATCTTTCGGTTCAGCCGATTGTCACCGGCGAATTCGTCCGCGGCATGAAACGCGAAAACCTTCCGGTGTTCGTGTGGACCGTCGACGACGCGGCCGTGGCCAAGCGGATGGTCGCCGCAGGCGTATTGGGCATTACGACGAACCGCCCGGCATGGCTGCGCGAGCAATTGCAACAAAAGTGATCGGGCGGCATCAGCGGACGCCGTTACCCGCGGCGCGTGGCGTGTAGCCTTGGCAGCGCATCGCGGCGGACCGCGCACGCCTTCCGCGACGGCAACGACCACGGCCCAATCGCTCGCCGCGGTCCCGCCGGCGGCCTCATTGTGCTGGCTGCATCGACGATTCGGCGATTGCCCGCATTTGCTTGAGATCGAGCTTGCCGGTGCCGAGGACGGGGATGGCTTCGACTTCGATGAAGCTTTCGCTCGACGGGATCCAAAGGTTCGGCAAGCCGGCGGCGGCGAGAGCCTGGCAGATTTCCTTGGGCGATTTCTTGAGCGGCGTGTGCAGCACGACGAGGCGTTCGCCGCGCTTGGCGTCGGGAACGGCCGTGACGACCGCCTTGAGCTCTTCGCCGCCGTCGCCGAGGACTTCGGCGATGGTCTCCTCGATCTTGATGTGCGGGATCATCTCGCCGCCAATCTTCGAGAAGCGGCTTTCCCGGCCCGTGATGTGAATGAAGCCGTCGGCGTCGAGAAACGCGATGTCGCCGGTCGTGTACCAGCCGTCGCGGATCACTTCGGCCGTGGCGTCCGGGCGGTTGAGATACCCCTGCATCACGTTCGGGCCGCGGATCAGCAACATGCCCGACTCGCCGGTCGGAATCGGCTCGCGGGTCTCTGGGTGGACGATTTTGGCTTCCACGCCGGGCACGCAGCGTCCAACCGAGCCTTCGCGGTGTTCCAAGCTGCCTTTTGCCCGCGAGCGGCTTTCCGGCACGTTGACCGACACCAGCGGTGAAAGCTCCGTCGTGCCGTAGCCTTCCGAGGGCCGCGTGCCGAACTTCGCCTCGAAAGCGGCGGCCACGTCGAGCGGCATCTTTTCCGCGCCGACCACCACCACGTCGAGCGTCTTGAATTCCTCCGGCGTGCATCGCTTCAAATACGTCCGCAAGAACGTCGGCGTTGAAAGCAAAATCGTGCATTTGTGCTCGCCACACAGCTTCCCGACGATCTTGGCGTCGAGCGGACTGAAGTGATACACGCCCTTGGGGTTGAGCGTGAGCACAGTCCACAGCGTTACCGTGTAGCCGAACGAATGAAAGAACGGCAAAAACGCCGCGATGGCGTCGTCGCGCCGTAGATGCACGATGGCGTCGACGGCATCGACGTTCGAGGCGATGTTGCCGTAGCTCAGCATCACGCCTTTGGGCCGCGCGGTCGAGCCGGACGTGAAGATAATCGTCATCACGTCGTCAGGGCGGATTCGATCGAGGCCGAAGCGGCGGTCGAGCGACGCCACCGGCGAAACGAACGCTTGCCAGGCGGCCACGGCCTTGTCGACGGCCCGGACCTTTTCGGGAAAGTCTTCCAGATAGACCAGCGGGCAGTCGAGCTGGAAGTCCATTTTCTCCATGAACCGCCGGCTGGTGAGCACGTGGCGGATGCCGCACTCTTTGATGCAGTAGTTGAGGATGTCGGACGTGACCGTGTAATTGAGATTCACGGCCACGCGGCGACAGAGCGACACGGCGACATTGGCGAGCACGCCCCCGGCGGACGGCGGCAACAGCAGGCCGACGTATCGCTCGTCGTCGGCGAGCACTTCGCGGAGCAGCAGCCGGCGGAAGATCAGCGACCGCATCAACAAGCTGCCGCCGGTCAGCCTCGCGCCGGTGGAGTCGACGACTTTGACCAGACCGCGGGCAGCGCGGCACTCCCGGACGAATCGCTGGGGGAGCGAGAGATTCTTGTGGTCGAATTGTGTCACGCGTCGTACTCCGCCGAGATGGATTCCGGTCTGCGGCCGGGCTTGCGAAAACCGTTTACGGCCGGGATGGTAACGGTTTGCTCCGCGCGGCGGAAGCCTTTCCTGGCCGCGAAAACTCAGTCGTGCGACGTGAAATTCGAGCCAACGCATCGGTTCATCGGCGGTCATGCGTCGTCGCGGCAAACAACAATGGTTTCGCGCGGTGCCGAGTGCGTGCAATTCGGCGTAGTGCGGATGAACGAGAAGGCAGCCAATGCACTAGCTGCTCGCGCTGCGATAGCTTTCCAGCGCCCGCACGAACACCCATCGCGAGCCGACGAGCGAGACGGCCGTGGCGACGAGGCCGACGACGATCAGCAGCCAACCTTGATCGCTCATGGGCCACGCCATCAGCCGCGCGGGCACGTTCACCACCACCAGCACGGGCACGACGAACGTGAAAGCCGCCCGCAGAGTCCGGCCGGCGACGTTACCGCCGTAAATCTCCATTGGGTAGCGCGAGAAGTTCGTGATGTAGAACCAAAAGTCGTACAGCGACTGGTTGCGGCCGAGCCAGATGCTGGTGGCCGACAGCGCGATCATCAGGCTATAGAGAATCGCCACGCCGCAGGCCACATACAGCGGGTAGAGCAGGACTTGCAGCGGGCCGATCACCAGCGGGTTCTCCGCGTCGTGCGTGAGCTTCCACAGCGAAAACGACAATAGCGCCAGACCAAACGCGAAATTCACCAGCGACGACCAGTCGACCTTTTGCAGCGACACCAGGAATTGTGTGTCGATCGGTTTGACCAGCGCGAAATCGAGCCGGCCGGTGCGGATTTGCTCGCTGATCTCCTCGCAGTTGGGCATGAAAAACGTCTGCACGAGGCTGTTGACGAACAGCGTCGTGGCCAGAAACACGAAGAATTGGTACTGGCCCCAGCCCGTAGCGTGCCCGATTTCGTTCGTGTACCGGAAGATCAGCAGATAGAAGCCGAGATTCATCAGCATCCACGAAGCGGACGAGATGCTCTCGATCATGAAATTGCTCTGAAACGTCATGTCCCGCACGAGACTGTTGCGGGCAAACGTGGCGAAGACTCGCCAATAGGACGGACGTTGCGGCATGGTTTCTCCGGTCGGGGGCGATTATAGGCGGGCTGCGATCCGCCGGGCAGGCCAAGGCAGCGCTAAGCGCGGTCGGGCAGCAGTTTGGCACGCACTTTGCTATTAGCCCCGGACACCGCCGCGACAAGAAAGCGCCGCTGCTGTCAGCAAGCCGGAACACTTGGCTGACGGCGCGTTTTGTGCCGCGACGGGAACGAGAGAGGCGAGGCCCACACGGATTTGGGGCCGGAACAGAGCTGAGGCAAGTTACCTGGAGGCGAGATTTCGCCAGGGGCCGGTAAGTGGAAGAGGCCGGTAGCCGGTGCAGCCGCGACGCGACGGGTGGCGACATTCGAAGCGTGCGGCCGCCAAGGTGTCCCTAGGTCAGCGGAATCGAGGCTCTGGCGAATGGCGTCGCCAGAAAAGTCGGCAATCGCCGACGGATGGAACTGCGACAGACAAGAGGTGAACGAGTACGGCCAGAACAGAGAAGTAGGCACACGGGGGTGGACGGCCACGGCCGAACACCCAGGCAAGGCGGGTTGGGAACCGAAGCCAGAGAGCGGTTCCTAGCTCGCCTGCCTTTTTTTGATGCGCATCAAAATTGAACGCGCGTTCTATTGTGATGCACCCGTTTGGGGTGTTATCGCAACGCGATGCCTGCCACGGCTAGAAACATTCTGTGGATTTTGGCGAAATCCGGAAGATTCTAATTCGTCGGTGCGCGGTTCTGAGTACACCGCGGCCCCCGTCTCGCTTAACAAGGTGTGCGGCTCGAGCTTTGCGACACGGGCCGAACATCGAGCGTGCTGCAACCGTGCCCGTTAGCGGGCAGCAATGGGTGCACCACAACGAGGGGGGAACGGCAAGCGGAGGCGTTGGGCTGCATCGTTGCCGACTGCGACTGAATCCCGGTTGCGGCCCGTTTCCGCCCATAGGAGAATCGAGCGAGGCGGAACTCCGCTGCCCCGTGGGTTATTAATGGCGATGCCATCGCCCGGAGCGAAGCGAGTTGGCGAATATTGCAAGGAAAGAGGGAACAAGCATGTCGTTCGAACGCGCGTTTCGTCGTGGTGTGCATTCGACTTTGGCTGTCGCGGTGTCGGCCGTGGTTCTGCTGGTCGCGATTGCGGTAGGGACGAATACGCCGGGAACCGTCTCGACGGCGCTGGCTGCACCAAGCGATTCGCGCGCCGCGACGAGCGGAGCCGACGCCGATTACGGCATTCCCCAAGTCAAGTTCATCAACGAACAGATCCGCGCCGGTTGGGCGGCGCACAACTTGACGCCGTCGAAGGAAGCGACCGACGGCGAATGGTGCCGCCGGGTCTATCTCGATATTCTCGGCCGCATTCCCAGCGTCGTCGAACTGGACGCTTACCTCAAGGACCGTTCGGCCGACAAAAAGCTCAAACTCGTCAATCGTCTGCTTTCTAGCGAGCACCAAGAGGAATATACGCGCAATTGGACGGCCATCTGGACAAACATCCTCATCGGCCGCAACGGCGGCATGGAGGAGAACTCGCTGACCAATCGCGACGGCATGCAGAAGTATCTGCGAGATTCGCTCGCTCGCAACAAGACCTACGACAAGATGGTCCACGAATTGATCAGCGCCACCGGCGACACCGCCCCCGGTGCCGAGAGCTTCAACGGCGCGACCAACTTCATCGCCGGCAAGCTCGAAGAGAACGGTTCGCAGGCGACGGCCAAGACGGCGCAGATATTCCTCGGCCTGCAGATTCAATGCACGCAGTGCCACAATCATCCGTTCAACGACTGGAAGCAGAACCGCTATTGGGAGCTGAATGCCTTCTTCCGGCAGACGCGGGCCCTGCGTTCGTTTGTCCGCGGCACCGACGACATTCGCGCCGTGCGGCTCATCAACGAAGACTTCGGCGGAGAAGGTAATCCGCCGAACGCCGAAGAGGCGGACATCTATTACGAATTACGCAACGGATTGGTGAAGGTCGCCTATCCGGTGTTCGTCGACGGCACGGAGATCGGCAAGAGCGGGTATGTCGACGACGTCGTGCGTCGCGAAAAACTGGCCGATTTGGTGGTTCAGTCGGAGTACATGCCGAAGGTGATGGCCAATCGCATGTGGGGCCATTTCCTCGGTTACGGCTTCACCAAGCCGGTCGACGACCTCGGCCCGCACAACGCGGCGTCGCATCCGGAACTGCTCGACTACTTGGGCAAGGAATTCGCCAAGAACAGCTTCGACGTCAAGACGCTGATTCGCTGGATCGTGCTGAGCGAGCCGTATGGACTATCAAGCCGCGGCACGCCGGGCAACAAGGCGGACGACCCGTTGCTCGGCGAAAAGCCGCAGTTCACGCACTTCTACCTCCGCCAACTGTCGGCAGAGGAACTGTACGCTTCGTTGCTCGTCGCCACCGCCGCCGACAAGGCCGTCGGCAGCTACGAGGAGCGTGAAAAGGAGATGCGCGAGTGGATGCGGCAGTTCGTGTTCGCTTTCGGTAACGACGAGGGCGAAGAAACGACGACGTTCAACGGTACGATCCCGCAGGCGCTGATGATGATGAACGGCGACTTGATTCAGAAAGCCGTCAACTGCGAGAAGGGCAGCTTCCTGCACACCGTGGCGATGAATGACAATCTCGCCGCCGGCGCAAAGATCAACTACTTGTTCACCGCGGCGCTGGCCCGGCAGCCGTCTGGCAACGAGTTGGCCGTCGCCAATAAGCTTTATGCGGCCCGCGGAAACGACACCGCTGCGGCGCTACAAGACATTTGGTGGGCCGTGCTCAACAGCAACGAATTCATTCTCAATCATTAAATGCTTATCCCGGAACTGTAGGAGGCGAACCTCTTCGCCGAAAGAATCGCTCGACAGCGCTGTCGGCGAAAGGATTCGCCTCCTAGTGCGCCTGTGAGCTTGTTGGATCGGCGGGGTGCGAGTCCCCGTCAGGGTTTTTGGTCTGAACTTTGTAACCGAACGTAACTGCGTCGCCGCGAGGCGGGGTGGGGAGCAACGGGAGGTGAACGGCTAGTCCGTAGGATGACGAACTCGATTCGGCCGGTTGTCGTGGCGAGCCTGCTAGGGAAAGGCGAAGCCCAATTGACGCATGGTCCTGCGGGACGCGGACGGGCGTTGGCCCGTGTCGCCGGTAAGCCGAGGATACGAAACTAGACCGATGGTCCTCGGACGACAGCAGGTGGTTGGAGACGGAATGGCTGGAAGGTTCAACAAAGTGAAGCAGGGAGACCTGCCGGAGATCAGGTCGGTGTTCATGGCCCTCATCAAGGCACGAAGAGCCGGCCGGCAGGAGTCAGAGCGTCCGTATGAGCGACGACGCGGGGTAACGCCCGTCGAGCAAAGGGACGCAGGAAGGTGGAGGTATGCCAACGACATTCGATAATCCCCAAACCGGCCCACAAGTGCCCGCGTCAACCGACCGGGCTGAACCGACCGGCGACCCTCCGGCGCACGTGCTCGGAGTTTCGGTATCGACGGCACGTGGCATCCTGTTGATAACTCCCAATGGAGAACGTATATCGTTGCGGCACACGAGTAACCACCTGAATCTCTCGGGTCGACCGCTTCGTCAATCCTCGTCGAGGTAACACCACCAACTGGAAAGCCGGATGCGGGAAATCCGCCCGTCCGGTTTGGCGGGAGGGGCGGCCGAACCCAATCGGCCGTCCCTACCCCGATCGAAATTCGGTTGCGGAATAAGCACTAAGTATTCCGAAGTTTTTCGATCGATCCCGAACGTAACGAAACATCATAACCATCGCCGATCTCTGGAGACGAACATGAGTTTTTACCGAACCCCGTCCGGCATGTCCCGCCGTCATTTCATGCGGCATCTGGCTGGCTCGGCGGCGTTGGTCGGTCCGGCAATGGCGCTGACGAACTCGTTCACCCATGCAGCCGACGACCTGAAACGTCGCGGCAAGTCGGCGATCCTGCTGTGGATGGGCGGCGGCCCCGCCACGATCGACATTTGGGATTTGAAGCAGGGCGCGGCCACCGGCGGCGAGTTCAAACCGATCGGCACCGACGTCAGCGGCATTCAGATTTCGGAGCACATGGCCGAAACCGCCAAGGTGATGAAGAACCTGTCGATCGTCCGCTCGATGAGCACCCGCGAGGCCGATCACAACCGCGGCCGCTATTACATGCATACTGGCTACGTGCCGAACCCCAACATCGAACACCCCAGCTACGGCTCGGTGCTGGCTCACGAATTGATCGCCCAACGGCAGAACTCGCTGGAGATTCCGCCGTTCGTCGCCGTCGGCGGCGGCAGCGTCGGTCCTGGCTTCCTCGGCATGGCGTGGGCACCGTTCGTCGTCGGCAGCAACGGTGATGTTCGTAACTTGCAGATGGGTATCGACAACACCCGGCTCGAACAGCGGATGGCGACGCTCAAACTGCTCGAAGGCAATTTCATCCGCGAGAACCGCGGGTTGGCCGCCACCGAACACGCCAAGATTCTCGGCAAGACCGAAGCCCTGATGACCAGCAAGCAGATGGAGGCCTTCAAGGTCAACAAGGAACCGCCCGAAGTGCTCGAACGATACGGCAACAGCGGTTTCGCCCGCGGCTGCTTGATGGCCCGGCGGTTGGTCGAGACCGGCGTGCCGTTTGTCGAAGTAGACCTCGGCGGCTGGGATACGCACAACGGCAACTTCAATTCGCTGCGGACCAAGTTGCCGGAACTCGACAAGGCGATGAGCGCGCTGGTGTCCGACCTGGTCGAACGCGGCCTGTATCAGGACACCGCCGTGATCTGGATGGGCGAATTCGGCCGCACGCCGCGGATCAACGGCGGCGCTGGCCGCGACCATTGGGCGCGAAGTTGGAGCGTCGTCGTCGGCGGGGCGGGCTTTACCGGCGGAACCGTCGTCGGCAAGACGAATTCCGACGGCACGGACGTCGATAGCGAACCGTACTCGGCCGAAGACTTGATGGCGTCGGTTTGCCATTCGGTCGGCATCTCGCTCGAAACGACGTTCACCAGTCGCAACGGCCGGCCAATGAAAATCGCCAACGGCGGAAAGGTTATCAAAGAGTTGTTTACATAATCCTTCAGAACGGCAGTTCGGTGTTGGCGGTTGCCAGCCGCGAATTGCACGCAACACGGCCACCCAGACGACGGCCGCCTTGGCGCTTGGGATCTACAGCGCGAGGCGGCCGTCGGTTTTTCTAGCTCAAAGCGCGGTCGGTCGACGATGTGAAGCCGGTCACTCGAACAGCGTCGCCGTTTTCACGCGGCACGGCAGCGTCAGCCGCGCCGCGACGTCGGCCGCGTCGAGAGCGAACCCAGGGCGAACTTCAACGTCAGCTTCGCCGTCGATTTCCGCGCCCGCGGACTCCAGCCAGCGGCGGTGCACCGCGACCATCTGCCGCTTGACCGATTCCGGCGTGTCCTTCGCCGCGCCGGTTGCATTCTTCACCGGCGCGAACGCTAGGGCCGCGTCGACTTCCATCACGATCGAACGGCGAGCGGCCGGCAATAGATCGAAGATGAACCGCTCGAACTTGATCGCGTTTTTTTCGTCACCGCGCGGCGAAATAAGATTGCCGGCCGCGTCAAGGCACGCCACGGCCTTGCGCGCCACGTGATACGGCGTTCCGACGGGCGAGTCGGCCATGCGGGCCAGAAATGCGACGTCGAACACGTGAACGGCAACGCTCCCCGCCCACAGCCGCAACGCCCCGTCGGCATTGCGCGCGGCGGCGTACTCCAGCGGCAAGTCGCTGTATTCGATGATTCGCACTTGATCGTCGACCGACACCACGTTGCCGACGCGGTCGTCCGGGGCGGTCTTGGCGACAACTTGCGTCGACATTTCCGAACCGCTCAGTACGTGATAGCCGAGAAACTCGCGATCGCACATCACGACCAGCGGATTGTCGACTTGAAAGTAGAACAGCCGTTCCAGGCCCCGTCGCTGCATTTCGGCCAGCGCGCCTGATTTTTCGAGCGCGGCCAGCATTCCGCCGTGTCCGTCCGGGCTGAGCGCCAGCGAATCGTGGTCGGCGAGCAGCAGTTTCCCGGTCTCGGCGTCGACCGCCGGCAGGTTGCCTTGTTGAAAGAATCGCACGTCTTCGGCCGGCAGGCCGAAGAATCGTCGCTCGGTCAAGTACGCCACGGTTTCGTCGTGCGTGGCGTCGCTCGTCATCACGTACAGTGGAATCGTCGCGCCGTGGCGTCGCCGCGTGGCGGCGAGTTTTTCGAGCAAGATCTGAAACAGCGAGTGGTCGCTGACCGGACCGATGGGAAACATGCCCTTGGGATGCTCGAAGCCGAGCCGCGAACCCTGTCCGCCGGCGACGAGGACGGCGCCGACCTTGCCCTCGGCGATCGCCGAGGCGCCGCGCTTTCTAGCGGCGGTCCGCGAGATCGGGCCGTCATTTCTGCCGACACGAAACGCCGGCGGACCGTTCGCGCGGGCGGCGAGCGCGCCGTAATCCTCCACCGCGTCGCGATCCGAGAACAGCCGGGCCACCAATTCGAGATCGAGGGCGTCGACTTGCGCAGCCAATCGCTGCCGCTGAGCCGCCGACAGTTCGTCCCAAAACCGCAGCACGTGCCGTTGATCGCCCGACGCTAGCCGCTGGAGGAGTCGCGTGTACGTGGCGGCGTCGGCGGTCATGCGTTCGGTCGTCTCGGCGTGTATCGATTTGGCTTGGCGCGTCCGGCAATGCGAGCCAGCGCTCGAACGGCCTCAACACCCGCGCCGCACCCAAACGTACGCCAAATAGCACAACACCGGAAACCCGATGAAGATCAGCGCATACGTCGCCGCGGTAGTCCAGGTGCGTCGCGGCCATCGGGCCATTGTCGTTTATCCGGAATGCGTTTCGCGGCCAGGCAAGTGTAGACTATCGAAAGCGGTCGCGGCGGACCCTCCCGGCGAGCCGATTATACGTGCGCTGCTGGTCTTTCGGCAGGCCATTGGCGTCCTATGGCGTCGTCGCATCAGCGACGTGGCGAGCCCACATCTGCTCGTAGAGTCCCTCTATCGAACGGGCGAACACGGCGGTGTCGCAAACGGATGCGCCGCGAAGTTTTTCGCGCATGTTCGCCCGCAATTCGCCGAGCCGCGACGCAACTTGGGCCGCGTCGCCCCAGGATGCCGCCAGACGCATGTACCCGTCGATATCTTCGGCTACCCAATCACTCAAGCCGGCCTCGCGGAGGATCGTCGCACTGGTCCGCGACGCCCAACGGTCGCCGTCGAACGCAACAACAGGCACGCCTTGCCAGATCGCCTCGGTGGTCGTCGTTCCGCCGTTGTACGGGAACGTATCGAGAGCCACGTCGACCTCGCGATAGGCGTCGAGAAAGTCGAAATGTCGCTGTGGCCCGGCGAACACGATGCGATCCGTGGCCACGCCAAGCGCCGAGAGCTTGTCGCGGAAGAACTGCTGGTGCGACATCACGCCCAGGTCGGCGTTCTTGAGCATCAGCCGCGCGGTGGGACATCGCCGCAGGATTTCCGCCCAAGCGGCGAGGACTTCGTCGGTGATCTTGTACTGCGACGCGAAGCAGCCAAACGTTACATAGCCGCGCTCGACGCACGGCGGCGGCTGCACGTCCGGCACGGGATAATCGACGGAAAAGGTCAGATACGAACCCGCGGCGCGGACAACCCGTTCGGTGTAATACGCCTCTTCGTCACAGCGAAGGACGTGGCGGTCGCCGATCAAATAGTCGAACCACGGCACGCCAGTCGTGGCGAACATGTTGAACCAGGCCGCGATGACGAGCGCGGGCCGCCGCGCAAACACGGCCAGCCGGTCCATACGGCTGTAACCGTTGAGATCGACGAGGATGTCGATGTCGTGCGCGGCGATGCGGGCGGCGGCCGCGTCGTTGTCCATGCCCGTTATGTCACAAATCACGTCGTCGTCGCCACGCTGATAGGCCGTCGGCGGCTTGTCGCCGGCGTCGCCGTCGCTTGGCGTTTGGTAGAAAGCGCCGTCGTGAAACAGGTACACGCGAAACCGCGTTCGATCGTGTCGATTGACCAAGGCCCACACCGGCTTCATCCAATTGTCGCGGCCGAAGAAGGCCGAAACATATCCCACGCGCAGTCGTTCGCCCTCGCCGCGTTCTCGGCGTTGCAGGGCGATCCTTTCCGTCCTCTGCATCGCCCCCCAAGCCGCGCGGGCGTCGCGGACCGCCGCATGATCGGCTCGCGACGAGCCGGGCAGAGCGACGGCAATCGACCGCAACGCCAATTCCTTGAGTTGGCGTCCCTCGCTATTGTCGCCGACGAGCGAAAACACTTGAGCGTAGTGCGCCAGCGCGTCGTCCAATTCGCCTAGCTTGAACAACGACTGGGCAAGATTCTGATGGGCTTCGGCGTAATCGGCCTTGAGCGCAAGGCAGCGTCGAAACGCCGCGGTGGCGGAGACGTTGTCGTTGCGTTCCAGTTCCGCGCAGCCGAGCCCGAACCAACCAAGAAGCATCTCGTCGTCCAATTCGACGCAGCGACGAAAGCTTTCTACCGCCCGATCGTTCTTGCCCGCCGAAACCTGGATGTGGCCGAGACCGAACCAGGCGGCCGCCAACGTGTCGTCAAGCGCCACGGCCTGCTCGTATTGGTCCGCGGCCTCGTCGATGCGTTGCAGGTTGTGCAATGCGTCGGCCAGCGCGGCGCGGACGTCACCACGATGCGGCGAACGCTCGACGGCATGCCTGAATTCGACGAGCGACTCTTCGTGCTGGCCCTTGGCGGCCAGGACGTGTCCGAGGTTGAAATACGCCAGGCCCGATGCCGGATCGAGCATCAGAGCTTTGCGGAGCCGCAACTCGGCTTCGTCGAAGCGGTTCAGGCGTCGCAGGATGATGGCGGCCTTGACATACAAGTCGCTGCGACGCGGCAGTTGTTTGATCGCCTTCGTCATCCAAAGAACGGCGTCTGCATTATCGTCCCGCCGCGCGGCGAGGACGCCGAGCAGCGCCATGGCGTCGCCGCACTTGGAATCGCTGCGCAACACCCGGCGACAGTGCGCTTCCGCGTCGTCCCAACGCATCGTGTCCATCGCAGCGTAGGCTTCGGCCAACAGTTGGGGCGTTGCCATTGCGTATTGTCTTTCCTTTGCGTTGCGCGTGCCCGTCACGGACGAAGCCACTGCTCGCGATATTCGGCGACGAAGGTGTCGTCGTTCAAATGCGGGTAAGCGCGATAGACGCGATCGATTTCGGCGGTCTGGCCAGGGCTGAGCGTTTCGCTGGGGTCCAGGCACCATGTGCCGGCCAGCAGACCTTGCCGCCGGAGGACTTCGTGCAGTCCTGCGATGCAGCCGCGGTAATTGTTCGCGGCGTCGAAGAACGCAGCATTGCAATCGGTCACTTCAACGGCGCGGCGGAACAGTTCGGCCGACACGTTATCGCCATTGTGCGTGGCGGCGCGACATTCTTCGAGCAACTCGACCGCCCGCCGCGTCCACACCGCCCAGTGGCCAAGCAGCCCGCCGACGATTCGCAGTGCGACCGCTGACGCATCGAGGGCATCGCGGCGAAAGCGAAACGGCGTCAACAGATCGAGCACGATCTGGTCGTCGTTGCCCGTGTAGAGAGCGACGTCCCGGCGGCCCGAATCGGCCGCGGCGCGGACCACGTCGAGCGTCTGATAGCGATTGAATGGCGCGATCTTGATCGCCACGACGTTGTCGATTTCGAGAAATTGCCGCCAAAAGGCATACGACAGCACGCGGCCGCCCACCTCGCGCTGCAAATAGAATCCGACCAGCGGCACGACTTCGGCAATCGCGCGGCAATGCCGCACCAGTGCGTCGTCGTCGGCATCGGCGAGGGCCGCGAGGCTCAACAGCGCGGCGTGGTAGCCCAAGCCGCGAGCGATTTCCGCCTCGGCCAACGCCGGTTCGGTCGCGCCGCAGACGCCGGCGATACGCACCAACGGCCGATCGGACCGCCGCAATTCCTCGGCCGCCAATGCGAGGACCGGCTCGAACAGTCCGATGCTCGGATCGCGAATCGCGAATTGCGTCGTGTGTACGCCGACGGCAATGCCGCCTGCGCCGGCGGCGACGTAATATCGCAGCAGCGCACGCTGCCGCCGCTCATCGAACGACCGCCGCTCCGTAAGCGCGAGGGGACACGCTGGAATAACCGTTCCTCGTTGCAGCAACTCGCGTACGCCGTCGTCGATCATTGGGCCGTTCTCTTTTTGAGTCGCTATTCAAATGTTGTAGGAGGCGAATCCTTTCGCCGAAAGCACCGCCAGGCGATTCTGACGGCGAAAGGATTCACCTCCTACAGATTTCGGTTCCCGGACAGGTACTCAGCTAATACGTTCCGTCGCGGACCTCGAAGCGGGTTGGTTTGCCGAGCATCGGCCCGTCGCGGCGGACCCAATCGGCGATCCATTCCATCATCCGCTCCGCCGAAACGCGTGGGCGACCGCAAAGGCGATGACCCAACGAGCCGTTGCTCAACAGAGCGTCGAGCGCTTCAGCACCACGAAACACAACTTGGCGGTCCAGCAACCGCCCGAATTGTTCGGCGACGCACCGGACGCTGAGCGTTTCCTCTCCGGCGAGATTGATCGTCGCTGCCGGCGTCGCCACATGATCGAAGGCTGCCAGCGCCATCGCGTTGGCGTCGCCTTGCCAGAGAGCGTTGAAGTGGCCCATCGTCACATCGATCGGAGTTCGCTCCCAAACAGTTCGTGCGATGTCGCACAGCACGCCGTAGCGGAGGTCTTGCGCATAGTTCAGCCGCAGCACCGCCATTGGAATCGCCAGCGCGCCGCTGAAGTGCTGAAGAATTCGCTCGCGACCGAGGGCGCTCATCGCATACTCGCCGACCGGGCGAAGCAAGTCAGTTTCGACCGAACCGCCGCCGTCGACCGGCGTCAGCGGGTATACGTTGCCGGTCGAAAAGGCGACGACGCGGCTGTCGGCGAACTTGCCGCACGCCATGCCGGGCGCGAATACGTTCGTCATCCACGTGAGCGGCTCGTTGCCCGTGGCACCGAACTTCATCCCGGTCATGAAAACGACATTCGGCGCGTCGGGCAGCCGTTCCAATTGCGCGGCATCGGTCAAATCGCAGCGAATCGTTTCGACGCCGTGCGACTGGAGCCACACTTCGTGCTGGGGCGTCGAAAACCGCGAGACGCCGATTACGCGGCGACCGGCGCCGGCCGCGTCGCTTGCGCGGCGAGCCATCCGCGCGAGCGTCGGGCCCATTTTTCCGCCGACGCCGAGTAGCATCAGATCGCCGTCGAGCCGGGCAAGCGCAGAGATCGCCTGCGCAGTTGGCTCGCTGAGCAGATCGTCGAGGCGTGCCACGTTTTCGACGGCGGCCGGAAGGTGCGCGATTTCGGAGTCCGTCATAGCCTTGTCCCGTCGATGCGATGCGTCCGAGGAAGTCTTTCAAGAGGTGCGAAGGCTGCTGGACATTAGCGGCCGCTCGCGCCAGCGATTCCTGCGGAGTTTACTACCGGCGGCGCTTTTCGGCGAGCATTTGCTGCAGTTCTTGGGCGAAGTCGCTCACGTCCTTGAATTCGCGATAAACGCTGGCGAAGCGGACGAATGCCACCTGATCGAGATCGCGGAGGTGTTTCATCACGAGGTCGCCGAGGCTGCGGCTTTCGACTTCGTGTTCGTAGGCGGTGAACACTTCGTGCTCGACGGCGGCGACGACGGCCTCGATTTGCTCGTCGCTGACCGGTCGCTTCCAGCAGGCCTTTTCCAGCCCGCGGCGTATTTTCTCGCGATCGAGCGGCACGCGCGAGCCGTCTTTCTTGACGACCTTGATCGCCAAATCCTCGATATTCTCGTAGGTCGTGTAGCGGCGTTTGCAGGCCAAACATTCGCGTCGACGCCGAATCGCGTAGCCTTCCTGACTCGCCCGCGAGTCGATCACGCGGTCGTTGTCGACGTGGCAATAAGGACAGCGCATCGGAGGGAATATCCGGCAGTTGGCGGCGAATTAGAAATTGGGGTCGCGCGTGCGGCGGCCGATACGCGGCTGTTGTGGCGGTTTGGCGAAGCGGCGTACCGGGGCCACGACGTCGATTGTCTGCGGTCGTGGCGGCCTTGGCTAGTGACCGCGCGGGGCGAGCGCTATAATACCGCCCGGTGGGCCGGTTTTTCGGTCTTTTCGGCCGGTCGACTTGGCCGACGCCAGTGCAAGACTGCAACGCAAGCACGCTGCAATTCAGTTAATGGGAGAATCTCAGGTGGCGAAGTGTACGATCTGCGACGCGGAATTGCCGGCCGATGCGGTTTTCTGTCCCCAATGCGGCATGAAGGCGAATCGGCCGGGCGATTTGGCACCTCCGCCGGATGCGACGGGAAGCGGTGGTGCGAGCGGCGGTGGCGGACGCGCGACGGATGCCGACGAACCGCTCGATCGCCTGCGCTCGTATCAAGCCGCCGGACCGGGCCGAGCGGACACGCCGGAGGAGGAGCTTTGGCAGGGGACGTATTCGCCCAAGGCGATGGCGACTTCGCTATTCGGCGGCGTCTTGCTGAGCATCGCGGCGGCCGTCGGCGTTTATTTGTGGATCGGCGAAGGGCTGTGGCACAAGCTCGTCTGGTGCTTTGGCATCATCGCCGCGATTTGGTTGATCATTGGTGCCCGGCTGCTGTACCGGATGTGGAGCGTGCGGTATCGCCTCACCAATCAGCGGTTCTTCCACGAAAAAGGCATTCTCAGCCGAGTGACCGACCGCATCGAGGTGATCGACATGGACGACATCACGTATGTCCAAAACGTTCTCGACCGGATGCTCGGCGTCGGCACGATCAAGATCACGTCGAGCGACCGCACGGACCCGGAATTGACTCTCGTCGGCATCGATGGCGTCAAAGAGGTGGCGGCGATGATCGACTCCGCCCGCCGCGCCGAACGGATCCGCCGCGGGCTGCACATCGAGCAGATCTAGCAGATTCGTATCGCCAGTTTCACCTGGCCTTCATGCCGAACCGACGTTTTGCGTCAGCGATCATCGCGCCGGTTGTCGATCCCGCGCGGCAATCGGCGCTCCCGTGCCGCCTTCATAGATGCTGAATTCCGCCCAGATCGGCTGATGGTCCGAGACGTCGAGCGCTTGTTCGTCGGTTAGCTTGAATTCGGTTTTCAGGTCGAGCACGCCCGACTTGCCGGTGAATTCGACCGTCGCCCAACGCTTGAAGACGACGTTGTCGTACTGTTTCGTGCCACGGGTGTTGGTGGGCGTGCCCGCGATGGCCCACGCGATGTTGCTTTCGCGCCCCAGCGGGCCAAGGTGTCGCTCGTCGGTGTTGAAGTCGCCGAGCAGGATCACGTCGTCCTCGTCGCTGCCGGGGTCGAGCACGCCTTCATTGCGGACGGCGTGCAGCACGTCGTCGAGGTAGTCGAGCTCGCGTTCGAGGTCGGCCTTGTCGGGATCGGTGTGGACGTTGACGAGCTTGAAGGTAAACGCCCGATCGGACGCCGGTCCGCGGACGCGAAACCAGGCCACCAGCGGCGGCCGCTGAAACAGCTTGTCGGGATCGCCGACCGAATAGACGCCAGCGCGGTCGACCTCGACGCTGGCGGTGTCGAAGATGTAGGCGTACTGTTCCTTGCTGCTGGTGAAGCCTTCGCGCTTGCCGAGCACATAGTCGTAGCTGCGGCCGGTCGAATTGACCAGGGCGACGAAATTGGGAATCACCGTGTCGTCGAGCGAGCGGATTTCCTGAATCGCCACGACGTCGAACCGCCGCACGACGTCGGCCAGCACGTTCATCACGTGCGGCTTGGCGGCTTTGGTCTGGCCGAACACCTGAATGTTGAACGACGCGATGCGGATGGCGTCGCCGGAACGCGTGACCGGCGGGCCGACGCCCGGAACGGTCGGCGCCGCGTTGGGGTCGCGCGGCTTCCACGACACGCCGTTCGGGCCGAACGCGATGTCGTAGTTCGTCGCCGCGTAGTAGCCACCAGCGCACGTGCCAGCCAACAGCAGCAAGAGGAGCAGGCGTCGCATGAAATGGGGATCGGGGGTCAGAGGCTGGGAGTCGGGGAACTGGCTAGGCGGCGAAGTCTAGCGAGACTAGCTTTCGTGCTCTAGGCCAGTTCCGCACAGTGCATTGCCCCTCGCGTACAGCCCGGTATGATGAGCGTCGCTCGGCATA